>NZ_CZPZ01000020.1 GCF_001458775.1 Candidatus Nitrospira nitrificans | reverse complement strand
AGATGCTCTTTGAAAAAATGGGCCTCACCGGGTCGGATCGGCGGACGATCCTGATTATCGGTGGCGCCGGCGGCGTTGGGTCACAAGCGATTCAGCTGCTCAAGTTGAAAACCCCCATGACGGTGATTGCCACAGCGTCACGACCGGAGAGCAAACAATGGGTCGGCGATCTTGGCGCTGACCACGTGGTCTCCCATCAGACGTTTGTGGCTGATATACGAGCACTGGGGATGAAGTTTGTGGACTTCATTTTTAGCACGACCCATTCGGGTGAGCATTGGTCGAAGATGGCAGACATTATTGCTCCATTCGGGGAAGTCGGGATGATCGATGATGCAGATGGGTTGGATCTCTCCCTGTTCAAGTCGAAATCGGTGAGCCTGCATTGGGAACTCATGTTCACGAAGTCGAGTTTCGACTATCGTGCCGCTTCTCAGGGGGAAATCCTCAAGGAGGTGAAGAGCTTGATTGAATCCGGCAAGATGCGTACGACGGCCAACCGTGTGTTGACTGGACTGACGGTCGAGAATCTCCGCGCCGGCCATACGATGCTGGAACAGCATGCCAACGTAGGAAAGGTCGTCGTCCAGCTATGAGTGTCATTCTGCTAGAAAAGAAGCAGTTGAAGATCGAAGGCGCGTTCTGTGAACCAGACGAGGGCGATGGCGATCACCGCTAGTGATCCGCCGGTGAGGACCAACCTTGGATATGACCAGGAACGGCGGATCAGGTAGGCCAGCGGCAAGAATGCGGCGACGATGGCGAGTTGGCCGATTTCCACCCCGAGGTTGAAGCTGAGCAGGCTCAGCAGTAATGAATCTTGAGGCAGCCCGAGATCCGTGAGCACGGCGGCGAATCCGAACCCATGGATAAGGCCGAATCCAAAGGCAATCATCCAACGACGACCCATCATCGTGGGATATAAATTGCCAAGTCCCGCAAGGACGACCGAGGCCGCGATGGTCGATTCCACCAGCCGAGATGGAAGTCGAACGATATCAAAAGCCGCGAGGCTCAACGTCAGCGAATGCGCTACGGTAAAGGCCGTGACGATGCCGACGACGTTCCACCAGACCGACGAGAAATCCGTAACCGCTTGCCATCGACCCTCGACTTGGATCAAAACCGCGGGGAGCAAGAGGGCAAGCAAGAACAGGACATGGTCGAACCCCATCCAGATGTGCCAAATCCCCTCGTGAATGAATTGCATGCTCTCGGCCCAGCGTGACCGCTCGGTGATCGAGAATTCATGAGTCGGCGATTCGCGGCTAAAAACGGCGGCGCTGGTTTGTCCGCCTTGGGTCAGACGCAAGAGCCCCTTATGTTGCGCATCCATATCGAACAGGAGTCGGTAGTTCACCGCGAGCCGTTCAATCGGATCGCCGCAATCGGCGCGAAAATGCAGGACCGCATAGGCTCCATCCGTGTGATGGTCGATAAGTTGCTCCAGCGCCTGAGTCATGCAGACCTGTTTGTCGGCCGATAGGGCAAGGCGAGAGAGCGAATAGGCCCTGATTTCGTCATGCTTGTTCCGAACCTCTCCCCAGGTGAGTTGGCCGTTTCCATCACTGTCCAATCCGATGGCATCGTCGAGGTCGCGCAAAGCGATGTCCCATCGCCCTTCGATGTGATGATTCTGAACAGACAGTGAGAGGTAGCTGTCGCTGGGCTTATGGGCCCAAGCCGGAAGAGTGGGCAGAAGCCAGGCGATGACGAGCAGGATGCTCAAGAAGGTCGTCGCCGTTCTCGCATAGCTCAGTGACTCGACATACCGAGGCGTATGCCCCACCTCTTCGCTCGCAGCGGCCTTGCCTGCGGAGAGGCGCATCTTGGCCCTCGGCTTCGCCGCGCCGGGCGTCGACGCAGCCGCGAGGCGAGCGAAGCGGGCGCACCGGCGATGGTCGGATGAGAACAGCGGCCTTTTTGAGCATCCTGAAGTCATGTTGGTCTTCGCACGAACGCCGAATCTTTTCGCGGCTGTGAGAATGTGGTCGCTTGAATCTGTTTCGCGAGTTGTTGCAAGTGAAAGTCTTCCACGCGGTTACTCTTCATCCAATCAAGCACCGGTTGGGCTGCCGAATGGTTTCCGACCGCGAGCGCGCTTTCAAGGAGAATCCTGGCGTCCGCCGGTTCTCGCTGTACGTTCCAATTGGCCTGGGCCAGCGGCAACGCCCGGTTGGCATCATGCAGTAACGCCAATGTGAAACGCGCTTCTTCCCGGACATGTGCCGTCGTTCCTCGCTCACGAGCGGCAGCGAAGCGGGCCGCGAGTTCTGATGCATGGTTTTGGAACCAGGGCAACCCCAGTGCCTGTTCCGCTAGGGCCAGGCGCAAGAGTAAGCCATCGGTTCTCGTCTGGTGTTGAACAAGGAAGACGACGTCTTGATAACGGCCTTGATCCAGCAAGAAATCCGCATAGGCGCTCAGCAAGTATTGGTCCTTAATGCCGACCTTGAAGGCATCAGCGAAATAATTCTCAGCCTCTTGGATGGCCCCGGTGCGGGCGGCTGTTTCAGCTAGGATTGTCGCAATCCAGATTTTCTCGCGACCGATGAGGCCCGGATCTAAAAGTACTGGCCGGAGGAATTCCAAGCTTTTCGTTGATTGACCTGTTATTCCAGCGATATCGCCCAGGCATCCGAGAAACACACGAGAGGCAACCAACCTTGTGAGTCGCTGGCATGCTCGTCGCGCATCGTCGTAACGTGCCTGTACCTGTAGGATCGATGCCTTGATAAGCCATGCTTGGGCGTTGGTCGGTTGTAGAGCCAATACCTGGTCGAGATCGGCCAGAGCCTGGTCGAATTCATGGGCATTCTGCCTGATCGTTGCGCGCAAGAGGAGCGTGGCAGGCGGAGGTGTCGGCTCGTGCCACCAAGGAGTAAGGATTGCCTGTGCCTGTCCAAGGAAACGAGGATCGCCTTCCGATCGACCTTGTTCGATATAGCGAGTAGCGAGTTTTACAGCGGATTCAAGATGGCGAGGATTTCGTCGCAGGTCGTTGCGCAAGACTTCGAATTCGCGCGCAACGGGATCGGATGCTTTGAAGCTGAGCCGTTCGAGAATCTGTGTATCATCCGTCGGGCGGTAAGGCTCGGACGACGCGATGCTGACCTGGCTCAGTGTGAACCAACCAAGGACGGTAACCATCATGAGAGATCGAGTCATTGGACTACTCGCGTGAATAGGTGATGGGAATGCGCATGGCGACCTGCTGCAGGTCCAATGGGCGGTCCAGCAGCATCGGGAAGGCTTGCTGCACGAGTGCCATCGCTTCCTGATCGATATGATCCAGGCCTGAACTCTTCACCACCACGGAGTCCAGTAAGATTCCTTCCCTTGAGACCACGGCCTTGACCGTGACTCTGAGGGGGCGTGAGTCATCGAGTGATGGGCGAGAAGATCGCTTGAGTTCCTCCAGCCTCCGGAAGATCGCCTGCTGGAGCCAGCCGTAGTCGGGCCGTATCGCGGACACAGCGGCAAGTTCTGATGCTGTCATCTGTGCCGGCGATGGCTGGGTGGCGTCAGTAGGTGGAGCATTTTCCTTGGGTGGAGCGGCGGCAGCGGCTGTTTCCGGTTGTGGTGGTGCTGGTGTCGTCGAGCCAATCGGTGGTTCAGTCTGTTGTCGTGGAGGTTCAGTTGTCTGGTCCAGAGTAGAGGGCAATTCATCTGATATCGAGGTTGTGGCTACCTCGCTCGGTAATGTGACCGGCGCTTCGGCCGTTGGAGTGCGTGAGGTGATGCGTTCAGCCGATGGGGCTGCATGACGAATCGTGCGGTTGACGTGAGAAACAGTGGATGTGCGAACTGATTGCTTCGGTACGGTCGATTGAGGGACATCGGCGGTTTGAATCGACTCGGAAGATGTTGGTGTCGATCGCACGAGCGTAACGTCCCAGTGAAACAGTTTATTGTGGGCAGTGATCACGGACTGCCGGAATAACGGGAGCAAGGTGAAAAACAAAAGTCCGTGGAGCACGAATGAGACGAACCAACCATGCAGGAATCGTATTCTCAATCCCTGTGTTGTCGTCTCCTGGTTCATGTCCGTACCCTCCAACGGCGCGGGTGCCGCACACCAATGCGGCACCCGGTTGGCGATCGTTACTGTGGTTCTCGTGGGTCGATGTGGCGACGATCACGGCCATCGAACGGCGTAGGAAGGAATGGAAACTCCTTCGCGATACCGTTGGCCGTCTTGTTACTGCCGACTGACCCGACGTTGAAATTGACCCCGTCGCCGAGGTTCGGCACGGAGGGATTCGTCAGGATCCCGGCGACGACGCGCAGGGCCACGTCCGTGACATCGTCGTTTGGACGACGTCCGTTCGGCCAGCCGGCTCTATCCGGTGTCGCATTGCCGCTGGGATCATGGGCCAAAGGACCGAGCCGCTTTTGACCGGCAGCCTGAGTCGGTGGGACGTCCAAGTCGACTCGAATGAAATCGGCGAGTGCTTCGTTGGTCTTGCCGGAGCCGCAGACCGCCGGGCCCGGCGCATACCGGAGTAAGGCGTTCACGAGATCTTCGCGATTCGCCGTCGGGAAGCCGGTACCGAAGACCGTATTGAGCGCTGTTGCGAGCGCCGAGTTGCAATAGAACGAGACAAAATCATTCTCGTCTTCCGCATCCGTGGCATTCCACTTGTCCTTCATGTTCGTCGGGATCACCAGCTCATTGACGAGCGGGTTGCCCATGCGTGCCACCTGGACGAAGCGAGTGCTGTTGTCACGGTCGCCGTTTTTCTTGATGACGCTGACTTTGGGCCGGCTCGTACTGGCATAGGCGCCGAGCACCTTATTCCCGTTTGGGCCGAGGAGCTCGCTGATGGGAATTTCCAACGCAATGGTGTTCACGTTGAAACCGCTGAACGTATCGGCGGTTCCGGCGCCGGGCGCTCCGACGATGATCGCATCGTTGGCATCGTCGGCATTGGAAAGAATCGGCGAGATGTGCAGGTTCAATGTATCGAATGTTCCCCCTAAATCGATGTAGAACGTCTCATCTCGTTGACCGGCGAACACGCGCCCTCCATTCTTCAGGGGGTAGATCCATTTTTCAGCGAGGTCTTCGTATCTCGGCATCGTTCGTGGGCCGACATTCGAGGGGACGGCATGCATGCCGCCGGTTCCGAGATCTCTGGGGCGCTGACCGTATCGGATTTCCGTGACGGTGTAACTCTGTCTGAGGAGCAGTCCTTCCGATCCACCGCCGGTGAGGGCCGTGATCGGCGGCAAGGCGACATAGGATAAGGGGAACACATTGCCCGGCTGGCGGATCTCGGTCTTGAACCGGACTTGATAGACGATGTTCGCCGCGATGTTGTTTTTGTTGTTGTCGATATGAATTTCGTAGAGCACGTCGTCGGCAAAATTAAAGTAATTGGGACCGGATCCCGGCTCCTGACTCGGAATCACGTTCATGACCAGGATGGCTTTGTCAGGATCCTGCCAGCTCCGGAAAAAATAAAAATCGGTGATATCGGCCGCTGGGTCATTGGCGATCAACGGAGCTTCGCGATGGCTGGCCGCATAGACCGGCGCTGCCGTGAGCACCGCCAGTAGCGTCACTATGAATGGTCGAATTTGAGCGAACATGGAGTCCTCCTTCTGAATTGATCCGCCTTGCGAGCGGGTTGCGTTACAGATCCGTCCTAGGAGCCGGATCGGGTTCCGAGTCAGCCTGGCTTACCAGTGTGAGTTCTTCCGACGTCAGCGCATCCGATTCCGGCGCGCGCTGATCATCCGCTGAAGCCGTCGGGCCGTTCGGCGTGATGATGGGCACGTTATCGTTCCCGCCGCATCCGGACATGAGTCCGACGGCGCAAACGACTCCCAGAGGCCAAACAATGGATGATTTCATGGTTCCGTTCTCCTCCTCATGGTGAAATGCCGCTGTTGTCAACCTGTCTGTGTGTTCGGCGCCTGCAGGCGGTCTGCTCATCACTACGAGCGGATTGCTGATTCGGATGTGTTTGCGAGGCAGGCCTCTGCTTGCCGGGCTATTTTCGCGGTGCTATAGTCCGATCTCCATCAAGGGCTCACATAAATCTCGCAATCAGCAATCCGATCTTCCCTTTCCTCTCGTACAGCGTTATGGGGGAAGACTCCATGTCAGTCATGTCATCGGAAACAGCCAAGCAAGCTCAAGACCAAGAATGGGCGCAATTGATCGCCCTCACGGCGCAGGGTGATCAGGCCGCGCTTGCGACGTTTTACGACCGCACCAGCCCCCAGGTATTCGGGCTGGTCTATAAGATTCTCAATAATCGTGAATCCGCCGAAGAAGTCACTATGGACGTCTACGCCCAAGTGTGGCGGCAGGCCCATGCCTACGATCGAACCCGAGGCGCGCCGGGCGCCTGGCTGATGACCTTGGCCCGCACGAGGGCGATCGACCGATTTCGCGCGGGAGCAGCCGAACATGGCCGGATCGAATCGTTGGATGCCGCGCACTTGTTTGCCAGCGAGGAGGACACGCCGGAACAGGAAGTCGAAGGGCAAGAGCGCCGGAGGTTCGTGCAGCAGGCCTTGGCGGCGCTGACTGCGGAACAGCGGCAAGCCATTGCGCTGGCTTATTTCTATGGGTTGAGTCAGAGCGAAATCGCCGAGCAACTGCGGGTGCCCCTGGGGACCGTGAAGACGAGAATTCGATTGGGGATGATCAAATTGCGCGAAGCGCTCGCGCCCTATGAGACAGGATTAGTGTCGTGACAGAGACCAAGCTGCCGGAAGAATTGGAAGAGCAGGCGATGCTCTATGCCCTGGGAATCTTGGATGAGGACGATCGTCCTGTCTTCATGGCGAGCCTCCAAGGAGAGGCGCATCCCTTGCGCCAAGCGACAAGGGCTTATCAAGCGACCACGGAGGTCTTGGCTGAGGCCGTGGCTCCGATCACGCCTCCTTCGGCTCTTCGGGAACGGCTCGTCAAGCAAGTCGCCTTGGAGGCTGCTCGGGAAGCCGAGCAGTTTGAGTTAGCCGCCGATACCCTGGCCTTAGGGGTTGTCCCTCTAACGCCTCGGGCTTCTGTGCGGGAACGGCTCCTGTCGCGAATCGAGGGGCAATCGGATATCCGACTTGAAAACGAACAATCGGTGCGCGGCCTAAGTGAAACGCCTGTCCTCGTGAATGATGCGGGAAGGACTCAAAGCGAGAGACCCCTTTCCCGAGAGGGTGGCGCTCTCTCCTCGTGGCTGCGGTCTTGCCGGGCGGCCGTGTCAAACTTCCTGCGGGTTCTTGCGATCCGTTCCGTGACGTCCGAGCGGCTCAGATATTGGAAGGCCAAGATGACGCTTCAACAGCCAACGAAGGGACTCACCTTCATCAAGGCGACCGAAGGAGTTTGGCGAGAGATCGCGCCGGGAGTGACGGCCAAGTTGTTGGCCTTCGATCCGGTTTCTCGCAGAACCACCGCCCTCTTACGTTTTGCATCAGGCACCCGTTATGCGCCGCATCGCCACACCGAGGTGGAAGAACTCTATGTGCTTGAGGGCGGTTGCAGTATCGCCGGCCGTGAGATGACGGTCGGGGACTATCATCGCGCCGAAGCCGGCACGGAACACTATGACACTTCGACCGACGACGGGTGTGTGCTGCTCGCGATTTCCTCTCCCCAGAACGAATTGCTTCCATAGGTATTCCTCGGGCGCAGGTTTTCACACGCCCGTGAATCCAACCGCAACAGAGTTTCCGTAGAACATTCAGAATCTCGAATCGCGGATTGATTTCCCTGGCGCCATGGTGTTACTAAAATAAGAGTCGTGCCACTACAAGAGGGAAGAAGACGATGAAAAAGCTGGTGCGGTTCGGTGTCTCGCTCGACCATCATCTCTTGAATGCCTTCGATCGCCATATCGAACGACGCAAGTACACCAACCGATCTGAAGCGTTGCGCGATCTCATCCGCAACAATCTGGTCGGCCAAGAATGGGATGAGAACAAGGAAACGGTCGGCACCATCACGTTCGTGTACGACCATCATGTGCGGGATCTGACGAGCAAGTTGACGGACATTCAGCATGACTACCATGGTCAGATCCTCTCCGGCATGCATGTGCATCTCGATCATGACTATTGCTTGGAAGTCCTGGTGGTGAAAGGCAAAGGATCCGACATTCGAAAAGTAGCTGATGCGTTAGTGAGCGTGAAAGGAGTGAAACACGGGAAGTTGACCATGACGACGACCGGAAAGGGCCTGGACTAACCGTGCGGGTCTGTGTGATCGACGGCCGCGGCGGTGGACTGGGTTCCCGTCTGGTGTCGGGATTGAGAGGGGCCTTGAATTGCGACTGCCAAATCCTGGCGTTGGGAACCAACCTCGCGGCCGCTGAAGCGATGCGGGACGCAGGGGCCGAACAGGTTGCGTGGGGAATCGAGGCGATCGCAAAGGTATTGCCGACCGTTGATGTCATTGTGACCTCGTTGAACTTGGTATTGCCTGGGGCCCTGTTGGGTGAAGTCACTCCCGAGATTGTTGGAACGATTCTTGAGGCGAAGGCCAAGAAGGTGCTGTTGCCGCTGAATCGAGCCCGGGTAGAAATCGTGGGGACCGAAGGCCGAACGATGGATAGGTTGATTGACGAGTGCCTCGTACGAGTCCGCGTTGTCGTACAAGCAACCTGCCACGCATAACAGTCTTCCCTTCGTTCTGAGTTGCGAGACCACGAGGGTCTGTGCCGACCGACGAGCTGGTTGTGTCCAGATCACCGTGGGTGTCTCATCTGCCCACGTGTATATGTGAGGTAGATGAATATGCGATGGGTTCGTCTCCTCCTGACCGTCATCCTGAGCGCAGCCTCCATATCGTTCGCATGGGCTCACGACCCGGATGAGCCTGAGCTGGAAGTGCCGGAAGTTTCCGTCGTCGCGGAACGACCGGTGGCGGCCTCTTCGCAACAGTTCATCCCCGACAAGGAAGTCGTGTTGCAGCCTCAGGGGAGACCTGCCCAAGTGCTGCGGCTCATCCCGGGGTTCGTCGCCGTGGAACATTCGGGCGGAGCCGGAAAAGCCGACCAATACTTTCTGCGCGGCTTTGATGCCGACCACGGGACCGATGTGGCGTTTCTATTCGACGGAATGCCGATCAACCTGCGCACCCATGCGCACGGACAGGGCTATACCGACCTCAACTTCATCATTCCAGAGACCATCGCCGGACTCGACGTGTACAAAGGCACGTACCTCCCAGAGTTCGGAGACTTCGCCACGGCGGGCGTGGTGAATTTCAAAACGCGCGATGTCGTGAAGGAAGGTATCATCCAAGGAGCAGGCGGGGAGTATCACGCGCAACGCTATCTCCTCATGTTTTCGCCGACGAAGGATCGGGTGCGGACATTGATCGCGGCGGAAGGCTATTATTCGAACGGCCCCTATATCAACGACAATCAATACCATCGCGCCAATGTATTCGGGAAACTGACCACGAACTTGACCGGGCGGGACGAACTCAGCTTGCAAGCCACCTTTCTGCAGTCCAGATGGGACGGCTCCGGCGAGATTCCGTTCAGAGCCGTCAGCACCGGGGTACTCGATCGCTTTGGGTCGATCGATCCGACGGAGGGGGGTAACACGCTTCGGACGACCGGCCAACTGAATTATCACTACGACACGACGAGCAACGGCCAGTTCTTTGCCAATGCCTACGGCCAATATTATCGGTTGGACCTGTTCACGAATTTTACGTATTTCCTCAGGGACCCCTCCAACGGCGACGGCTTTGCCCAGTTCGATCGCCGCGCTATTTACGGCGGGGACATCGGCTACAAGCAGCGCGCAGAGTTCTTAGGTGTCCCCATCGTCGGGACGGTGGGATTTCAGGTCAGAGCGGATGATATCAACCTCAGGTTGGGGACACAAAGGATCAGGATTCCAACCGGAACAACCGTCGACAGCAAAGTCTTTCAAGCCTCCTACTCGCCGTTCTTCAAAGCGGAAGCACAGCCGTTCCCCTGGATGAGGCTCGTCGGAGGTGTGCGGAGCGAGTTTTTTACCTTCGATGTCGGCAACCGCTGTCCCACCTGTCCGGAGCAACCGTCCGGCAAGGCCGCCTCCAGCATCGTCCTCCCCAAAATCAGCATGATTGTTGGCCCGTGGGCCAGGACGGAACTCTTCTTAAACTATGGCGAAGGATTTCACAGCAACGACGCGCGGTCGGCCGTGACGCTCGGCTCTTCTCCGCTGGCTCGCGGCAGAAACTATGAGATCGGCCTCCGGTCCAAGCCCTGGGGACCTGAGGGGCTCGAATTGATCGCCACAGCCTGGCGGCTCGATTTGCAGTCCGAACTCGTCTTTGTAGGCGACGAGGGGACGACTGAGATCCGTGGGGGCAGCAGACGGCAAGGCTTTGAAATAGCCGCGCGCGGCAAAGTGTGGGGTCCCCTCTACGTCAACGGCAGCTTTACCTGGACGCACGCGGAGTTCCGCAACGGCGACGCCATTCCGCTGGCGCCTGAATATACGGCCTATGGCGCGGCCATCTTACAGTGGCCTGAAGGGCTCACCTCTCAATTGCAAGCGACGTATCTCGGCGTTCGGCCGCTCATCGAAGATCGGAGCATCAAGTCGCCTTCATGGATTACCTTCGATCTCTCGGAACGCTACCGCATACCGGTCAAATTGCCGCACGGGCGTTTGGAAGCATTTCTCTTCATTCAAAACTTGTTCAACACGAAGTGGGAGCAGGCGATTTTTGCGTTCGAATCGCGCCTGCGAACTGAGCCGGCTGGAGTGACGGACATCCACTTTGTACCGGGGAATCCTCGGACAGTCATGGGAGGGTTGGCCTGGTATTTTTGAGCCGTGAATGGTTGAGGTGAATGGTCAATGGTTAATGATGATGAATGGGCCGATGAGGATTGAAAAGTCTTCCTCCGACATTTACCATTCACCATCAACCATTGGCATTCGTCATTCATCATCAACCATTTTCCATTCAGTATCATCATGTCGACGATCCTCGCTCGCGCGTTCTTTACCCGCCCCACGCTGACCGTGGCTCGATCTCTGGTCGGCAAGTATTTGGTGCGCGAGAATGGAAAAGAGGAGATTGCCGGAAAAATCATCGAAGTTGAAGCCTATGTCGGTTGCGAAGACAAAGCCTGTCATGCCTCGAAAGGAAGGACCGCGCGAACGGAGGTCTTGTTCGGCCCTCCGGGAATATCCTACGTCTACCTGATCTACGGCATGTACCACATGTTGAACGTGGTCACGGAGCGGACGGAGTTTCCCGCCGCCGTGCTGATTCGGGCGATTGAAGTCGACGGCGAATTGATCGACGGCCCTGGAAAGCTCTGCCGCGAGCTGGGCATCGATCGGTCATTACATCGACTCGACATGACACAGGGGCAATCCCTCTGGTTTGAAGATCGAGGAGCGAGAGTTTCCGGAAAGCAGGTCGGCACATTTCCGAGAATCGGCGTGGACTATGCGGCGGAGTGGGCCAAAAAACCCTGGCGGTTTAGATTGGTTGATCGCGGGCATAGGGCGCAAGGTGGCCAGACAGGAATCATGATCCAGTGAGCCAATAAAAAGGGGAATCCCGGTTTGCCCGGAATTCCCCTTGTCTACGTGCTACATCTGCAATCAGTCGATTTTGCGATCGCCGGTGATTTTAGTCGCGGAGGTCACCGGCGGAGCGATTGTGATCTGAGGCCCCTCCACATTCGGCAACCGGCCGGCGCCCTGGCCCTCGGTAATTCTGGCATTGTCCGTTTTCGTCAGTTTCTGTTCCGCATTTTTGACCGAGTCTGCGGATTTCAGCAACGAGGAGGCGCCGTACGCATCTGCTTGGCCTGGATCGTTTGCGGTCGGCTGGCCGTTCACGGGGCTGCCGGAGTTCTTCATCGGATAGCCGTCATGTTTGGGAAGCAGCGCCGGGTTGGCCGATGCCATGGACATCCCAAATAGAACTGCGGAGACTGTTGCGATTGCAGCGATAGCGAGTTTCATACCCATTCTCCCTTTGAGCTATGACAATGGATAAACATCAGTCGGCGTACTCAATTCGGATGACTCTCTCCGAGGCGTGAATCATAGCGACGGAGGGTGGTTCTGTCAAACGGGCGCGACATGACGGCCGTTGCCCACATCCCATCCTGTCGGGATGAGCCGCGAGCGATGCGAGAGAGAACAGGACGCACGCATCAGCTCGGTCGACGCGGGGGACGGCGACCACGCCCACGGTGCCGAAATGTCGGTCCGCGGCTGACGCCAGGTAGACGGATGGTGACGGTCGTGCCCTCGCCGACGGCGCTCCCGATCGCAATGGCCCCGCCGTGTTCTTCAATGATTTTCTTGACGCTGGGGAGACCGAGGCCGATGCCTGAGCTCTTGGTGGTGAAAAATGGCTCAAACACTTTGTCGACGATTTCAGCGGGAATCGGGACCCCGTCGTTCTTGATGAGAATCTGAACCTCGAACCCTCGTCCGGCGCGATGTTGTGAGACCTGGATATGGAGATGGCCGCCGGGAGACATGGCCTCGCACGCGTTGCGGAAAATGCTCAAGAATGTCTGTTGAAGCTTGGCTTCATCGCCGCGCACCGGCGCAATGATATTGGCGTAGTCCTTGGTGACTTGGATACGGGTTGCTTCCAGATCGGTTCCGACCACCACGAGGGCGCTTTCGAGCACTTCCGGAATGCGGCAGAGATGGCGATTCAGTTCGAGCGGTTTGGCGAAGTCGAGGATCTCATTGAGAATCGCCTCGATTCGGATCAAATCGCGCATGGCATTCTCAACCCGTGTCTGGGGATCGAAGTCGAGGATCCCTTCACCGGTCACTTCTTCGAGTTGTGAGCGAATGGACGCGAGCGGCTCGCGAATTTCCGTCGCCAAGAATGCGCTGAACTCTCCGATCGCGGCCTGGCGTTCTTGCTTTCGAATGATGGGCTCGGACGGGACGGCCACGGCCGGCTGGGAGCCCGGTGTTCCGTCGAGGTCGGTCGTCGGAGCCGGAACGGCAGCCTGCGGCGCCGGTGCCTGCAAGAGCTCCGCGAGTTTGAGAATGATGGGTTCCAGCGTACGCGCATCGGTGGTCTGATACCGTTGTGGATCTTTCGACCCCAGCGTGAACGTTCCGCCGACTTGGCCTTTCACGAAGAAAGGAATGACGAGCGACGATTGAAACCGGTCCTTGAAGAGATGTTTGTGGTCGAGAAAGCGACCTTGGGTGGAGGCCAGATCGTGATCCACGCGGGGCTTACGATGGCGGACGGCCCATCCCGCGGCTGAGCTGTCGAGCGTCAAGCGTTGACCGGGCTTTAAATCTTTCTTGGCATCTTTGGGATCGAGTTTCACATCGCCGGCGGCCCCCAATACCTCGACATTTCCGGCCAGCGGATCGTAGTAGCAAGCCCAGGCGCGGTCATAGGCCACATATTCATGAGCTTCGGTCAACACCGCCTCGATCTTTTCTTGAAGCGCGGGTGAAAAGTGTTTGATCATCGGCGGGAACAGGTCCGCTCCGGTCGGCTGAGGAGGGCCTGGTTCCTGGGTGACGTAGGAACGACTCAACACCGCGCTGGTGTTAAAGAGTCCTTCGCGGTCCAGCGCCTTGGTCATGCCGTCGCACAGCTGCTCCAGCTGGGATTTATCTTTCTTGGAGAAGGCGGCGCTCTCCTTCCGTCCGATGACCAGGCATCCGTAAACGTTATTGAGGTGGCGAAGCGGAATGACCAGCAGGGATTTCGCCCCGGGGGTGATCAATCGCAGGCGGATGGCGCGCCCACCGTCGGGATCTTGGGTCGTCTGGGTCAAGGCCGCAGCGCGCTGGGTCGAGAGAGTGCGGAGAATGGCTTGGACGTCTCTCGGCGTGAATCCGCGCGACGCATGCTCGACGAGCGGGCCGTTTTCCTGATGAAAGATGGCCGCCAACGCGGCATCCGTGCCGATATCGTTCAAGGCGGCGTTCAACGTCCGTTGAAGATGCGTTTCCGGAGCCGGTTTGGTTTGAGCAAGTGCCGTGGTCATACGTTCAAGTCCGAGCGGACGCATTGTAGCCTGAACGTTGATGAATAGCTACTCTCTCGGAACGAGGGCGCCTTGCCGGTCAATCTCGCGGCATTTTGTCGGGATCGAGTTCAACCAGCCGCAGTCGGCCATTGGCAATATGGTCGGTTTTATAGATCCGGTCGCCGATCTGGATCGTTCCGATCAAAAGATTGCCGGTGATCACAAAAGTGAAGTCGCCTTCTACGGGAGGCTTGAAGGTTCCACGAATGACAGCGGTGTCGTTGATGCGGGAGATCGTGGAGGTGACGTCCAGTTCGGGGTTGGCATTGTCGAAGAGCTCGACGGTGATTCTGGGAAGGGGCCTCGCTCCCGCATCCTTGAGAAGCTGGAGAAGTGGGAGGTCGAGTGTGATCTCTCGCTCGCGGAGCATCCACGGCTTTCGCGGCGCCGGTGGTTGACCGGCGGAGGGAGGTGCCGGAGTGGAGTGCCACAAGCCCTTTGGCGCCGGTGGCTCATCAGCCCATGCCATCTGGCCGACAATGATTCCCAGCGCTACGGCGAGAAGAATATGGCTGAATCGGTAACGCACAGCATCGTCCTTCCGGGCCAGGCTTCAGAAGCCTCTCATTATATCGAACGTGACATCTCGGCGCGATCATGACAGGGGAAGGGCCGGCAGCCAGCCCTTCCCCCTGTTTCTTCGGTTAAGGGAACGTCGCACGAGATTTTTCGCGAGCTGTTTGGTAAGAGTTTTAGTGAGCCTTTCCACGGGAATCATCGTCTGAAACCTTGTCTCCATCGTCGTCGGACTCCTCGCCGTCATCATTGAGCACACCTGTGTTTGGCTTTGCACGGGCGGCGGTTGGGGGTCCTGTTCGCCAGGCGGCAATGACGTGACGGACTTCGTTCATCGAGCGGGCATTGTCCGCGGAATTCGTCGGGTTGATCCGGTGATCGATCCCGGCCGGCCGGCCGTTGATCAAGATCGTCGGGTTTGAGAAATACTTCACGCGTGGGCAGGAGACAGTGGGGCAGGCGTAGGCCATGATCGTTCGGAATTTTCCGATGGGGTCCCGATAGCCATACGAGTAGGGAAACACCCCGGTCCCGCCGCTCGCGCGATCGTGCGCATCGCCCATATTGTGCCCCAGTTCATGCGTGAGCGTGTTATTCGCCACGCAATCGCGATCCGTCACGCTGAATGCGTAACCGGCGAAACTTGCGCGTGGGCCGTTCGCCATGACATAGGCGATCCCGCAATAGGCCCCGCCGTTGTCCACGATCAATGCAACCAGATCCGCTTTGTATTGATTCCGCAGTTGATGAACCTGATCCATGAAGCCGTCGGTCGTGCCGCGCAAACGGGAGAGATCAGTGCTGATGTCGCCCGTTTCCGCATACGCGACCTCGGCGGCGCGGACCAGCCGAAGTTGCATCGCGATCCGGCTGTTGCTGTAAGCTTGATTGGCCAAATCGACGCCCATTGCAATCAGCGCATTCATGGCGGCCTGGCCGCCCTGCTTCGCTCGTGCCGTGGGGGTGTAAACGACCAACAGGTCGACGGCGGTGTTCGTCGTCGCTGCCGCTGCAGTCGAACGGGCATCAGGCTGCGGGAGGTCTGGCTCCGGAGCGAGCGGTTCCGCGGGAGTTCCATCGTCGGGCACCACGAGTGGATGGTGATCCGGCCGCATGGCGTCTTCGTCGATTTCGACGAGACGATGCCGATGGTCCTCGGTCGGCTCGATTTTGTAGAGACGCTGGCCCGAGACAATCGTGCCGACCATCTTTGTCCCGCGCACCGCCAATGTGACGTCGCTGTCCTGATCTCCGCGCAACCGTCCACGCCACACCGTCGCCTTATTGCGATGCACTTCCGGCTCGTCAAGCTCCAGCGCGCGCGTTCCGGCGTCAAAGAGGTCCAGCGTGATATCAGGTTTGGCCTCTTTACGAACGTGCTTCATGGCCCCCAATGCATCGGGATTAAGACCCATGGTGCGGTGTCGACGCACCCATCGCTTCGACATCTCAGGCGACGGAAAGGCTTGGGCGATCGCAGGGGGAATGTCGCTTGAGGTTTCCACAAAGAGCGGCAGCTGGGACGGCGTCGATGCGCCCATGCCGGCGGCCGGTACGCCGAGCGCAGCAACGCACAGGCACAGGGCCATCGTGCGTGAATGAACGAGCGAGAGGCGAGGTGTCGTACGGTCTCTTGGTGACTGTCGAATCGGCAAAGTCAGCTCCATGTAACTCTCCTTCGGCTAGATAAGGTGACAGGGCTCATCGGAGCAAGGGGTATGCCTCATCATGGGATGACACGTTTTCATGGCAAAGGGTCAAGATCGTCTTCAATATCAAACGATTTGGATATACGACATATTATGTTCGGAGACAGGTAGGAATGAAAATTGTGTGGAGGCTGTAAATATGAAGGTCGCGACCTACGCGGAAAGCCGCATCGCGCGTTCTTGGAGTGCGGAGGCCTCAATCCGGATTGATAATTTTTGGAGGGCGCCGCGGTTCGTCGGGGACTTCGGGTAGAGGGCGCCGGTCGACGGTCCAGCTGTTGAGGATGGTCGTGACAAGACTGATGACCAGCGCGCCGCCGACGGAAGACCAGAACCCGGACACCGTGAACCCCTTCACAAGAAACGCCGTCAGTTCCAGCAGCAGCGCGTTCAGCACCACGAGAAAGAGACCGAGAGTGAAGACGATCAGCGGGAGAGTCAGCAGGAACAGAATAGGACGGAGAATCACATTCAGGACGGTAAGGACCAAGACCGCAGCAATACCGGCTGTCAGGCTGTCGGCCTCCAGGCCAGGGACGATCGAGATCGCCAAAAACACCGCAATGCCGGTGATGAGGATGCGCAGGAGCGCGTGGCGCACCCCGCCATGGAACGGCGATTCATGGACGGCTCGAGCAAAGCGAATGGTCGGCATCGGTTATTGCGGGAGCGGAGCGCTCCTGATCGGTGAATAGTGCACGATGGTCGCCGTCACTTTCTTATGCTTGTCCTCTTTCGAGGCCTCAATGATGACACGGTCTCCCACGGCGGGCGGGCCGATCGATTTCGGGTTGTTCTTGTTTTTGTATTTCACCTGCTTGTTGAGCAGGACCGACACGACCGGCCCTCTGGCTGTTTTGACTTCAATATGTTTCTCATCGATTGCCGCCACGATGCCGAGCACGTGCAGCAACTCCGGACCCGTGGCCGAGGCCACGGGGGACAGCCACAGGAAGAATGCGAGGAGAATCACGCCCGCCGCGATGAGTCGAGTGTCGTTCATTGCCATGATGACGCCTGGCGAGGATCAGTCGGAGTTGGATCTGGAGCGGCAACCCGGGATTGCGCGACGCTATCCAATCCACATGACTTCCATCGTAATCGTCTCACTATACAAATTCTTCACGGTGAATGCCACCTCGCCATTAGGTGGGGTGCAATCGCTGAAAACCCGAGAGGCGAGCGATCAGCAGAGCAAGGACAGGGAGGTGCATGAGCAGGCCGCTCATGCCCATGAACGATTCTCCGATCCAGAAGGTCATGCCGAGGTTGAAGGCCAAGACTCCATAATACAGCCCGATTCCCAGCAAGAGCCGCTGTGTGAGGAACCGGGACGGCGAAAGAGGAGGAAGGCGCCGGTCCAGCGAGAAATAGATAGTCAGCGAAATCAGTCCGACCACCGCCCAGCCGACATAGTTCGCGAATGGGACACCGAAATGCCGGCCCGGGTCGGGGTAATAGTAGATTTTCCCCAAGAACCAACGATCGCCGCGCAGAGCGACCGGATCGATGACCATATCGATAAAGGCGAAGAGGAACGCGGCGAGTGCATAGACCCCCCGACTCGTACGCGCGCTTAGATCGAAGGTCAACTGCCGTAGAGGAAAGCGGGCGTGTGTCGGCGATGATGCAAAGGGCAGCAGCAACCCGAGCGCGACACAGTAGGCGGCGAAAAGCAGGAAGCTGAACGAAATGGAATCCATGAACGGCACCTCGAAAAAGTACAGTTCCTGGCCGACCGTCGAACCATTGTAGAAATACCAGCCGAACGGAATCCCGGTGCGCGTGGACGAGAACTCACAGACGAACGCCGTGATCCAGCTGATCAGCCAGAAGCGCCAGGTTCGCGGCCAGCCGATCAGTTTGACGGCGGAGAAGAGAAATGCGGCAAGGAAAAGAAAAACATAGGGACGGAAGAGAATGGTGTTGAGGAAAAGGAGAAAAATGTCCATGAAATTATGGCGGATGGTTGATGTCGCATGGTAGACGAGCGGAGGGGTCTGCCATCAGCCATTACCCATCACCCATGCATTTCCCAGTTCATGCATACTTGTGGTCGCGAAACCACCGCACCGCTTTCTCCAGCGCGATTTCCGGAGGATTCTGTGGCAAGCCGAGCTCTCGAATCGCCTTGCTGCAATCGTAGTGCATCTTATACTTGGCCATCTTCACGCCCTCCAGCGGGATGCGTGGAGGGCGGCCCGTGAAGTCGGCGAGCCAGTGATTGAGATAGGCCAGGGGTAACACGGCGCTCCTCGGTAATTTGACGGCCGGCGCTTTGATGCCGGTCAGCGTACTCAGAATCTCGAACACCTCTCGAAGCAATAAGTTGTGAGAGCCCAGAATATACCGCTCGCCCTGGCAGCCTTTCTCCATGGCCAGCAGATGGCCGGTGGCGACATCATCGACATCGATGATGTTCATCCCGGTTTCAATATAGGCCGGCATTCGCCCCTTCATGAAATCGACGATAACCTGCCCGGTCGGCGTCGGCTTCACATCGCTCTCGCCGACCGGCGCGCTGGGATTCACAATGACGACCGGTAATCCTTCTTTGGCCAGCTTGTGTACTTCTTGCTCGGCCAAGTACTTCGAACGTTTATAGTGGCCGGCCATTTGGTCGAGCGATACCGGAGTCTCTTCCGTTCCGAGTCCCCCGCCAGGCGGCAAACCAATCGCGCCGATCGTGCTGCAGTAAACCGTGCGCTCCACCCCGATGTCGCGCGCGGCTTCCAGCAGATTTCTGGTGCCGGTGACGTTGATGTCGTAGAAGATCGAGGGATCTTTGGCCCAGAGGGCGTAATGAGCGGCGACATGGTAGAGGTGGCGGCAGCCGGCGAGGGCTTTGCGCAATGAGACGGGGTCTCGTAAATCGCCTGCGACTCGTTCAACGGAGAGGCCTTCCAGATTCCGGAGATCGGAATCCGGTCGCGCCAACACACGGGCTTCGACGCCGGCCCGCACGAGCGCCCGTGCCACCGCCGCTCCGACAAATCCGGTGGCGCCTGTGACGAGGGCTTTCATGATGAAGACGTGAAGCGTGAAGCGTGAAGCGTGAAGCGCGTGATATGAGGGTGATCGCTCGATCGTATGGGTTTGCGTTTCACGAACGACGTTAGTTCTTGCGGTTTGTGATATACCGCGCGATCTCACGCAGAGGATCGGCGGAAGGACCGAACGATGACAAGCGGTTGATGGCGCGGGTGATACAGTCGCCGGCCAGTTTCTTGGCCCCATCCACGCCGTAAAACGTCGGGTAGGTTTTCTTTCCGCGCTCGGCGTCGGTGTTGGGATTCTTCCCCAGCTCTTCTCTGGTGCCGGTCACGTTCAGCACGTCATCGGCAATCTGAAATGCCAGCCCGATGTCTTCGGCATAGCCGGTCATGTCGTCAAGCTGCCGGTCGTTCGCTCCGGCGGCGATGGCACCCATGCGGACCGCGGCGCGGATGAGCATGCCGGTCTTGTGCTTGTGAATGTTCTGAAGAGTCGGAAGATCGATATCCTTGTTTTCTGCCTGGATGTCGAACACCTGACCTCCCACCATGCCCATGTTGCCGGAGCCAAAGGCCAATTCTTGAATGATGCGGACTTGCCGCACCGGATCGGTGCCCTTCATGAGATCCGGTCGGCTGACCAGGTCGAAGGCCATGGTGAGCAGGGCATCGCCGGCGAGGATCGCCATCGCCTCGCCATATACTTTATGGTTCGTCGGCTTTCCACGGCGAAAATCGTCGTTATCCATAGAGGGCAAGTCATCGTGGATCAGCGAATAGGTATGGATCAGCTCCAACGAGCAGGCGACTGCCAGAAGGCCGGGCGGTGTCTGGTCCAACGCTTCAGCCGCGGCGATCGTGAGAATGGGCCGCACCCGCTTCCCACCGGCCAGCAGGCTGTAGCGCAGGCTCTCATGCAACGTCGTCGGCGGCACAGCTGCCGGCGGGGCGACACAATCAAGAAACCGATCGACCTCGATGCGTTTTTGCTCCAAATAGTCCGCAATGTTCATGAACACTCGCTTGTTGGAGTATGAAAGCATGATTCGCGCGGAGAGTAACAAACGATTAGGGATGAGTCAAACGGGAGAGTGGGAGAGGGAACTCGTGAAGACTGTCGTGATGGGCCAGGACTGGAATTCCTTGATGCCGTTGAATCGGCTTTCAGCGACATCCTCGGGTCTGGTGTATCTTGAAAGGCCGGTTTTGACGCTATCTCCTACACCAGTTTCCTTATGGCCTGATCTACGCCGTGAGCAGGGCAAACCATTTGTGGCGGTTGTGATGCATCTGAAGCGAAAACCGGGCTATTGGGTTTCATGCGGCAGGGCCAAGTAGAGCTTTCCCTTCGCTTGTGTTTCCGCCGGTTGCCCCGCTATACTCCTATTCTTATGAGTATTCGAAAAGGTGGCGGGGAATGGGAGCCGATGATGCTTGGGGTTGAGGCCCGCCTGTGCCGAGTGTGCCAAGAAGACCTGTATCGGAACAAAACGATGCTCCGTGGGGGCTGGTCTCGATGCACGGTCTGTGACGAGTTTGTCCATTACAGTTGTCTTGCCAGTGGGAAGATTTCTTTTCTGAAAGCACGGCCACGGGTGTGCAAAACCTGTCGTTCGATCCAGGAGGGGATTGTCGTTCCTGCTCCGACGAAGGCTGGCGCTCCTCTGGCTGCCATGCCCTGACTTCCGTTCTTCAACCTGCTCTGCGCACAGGCGCCCGGAGTGACATAGCACGTTTGAGAAGTCCCGGATATTTCACAGGGAGCCGGCGGGCTTATTCAACAGCCTGCTAGACGATCATGACGCAGGTCATCCGTAGCGGGGCATTTCTACAACAGTGTTGGTCTGTCCACCCTCTGTGTGTGACCGCTAAGCGAATGACCGATGAGAACGCGTTGGTTCTCACCTGCAGTTCATGCAAGTCGGCTCATTATCTGACGGTCGCCACGGTCACGTCCCAAGCATCCTCAGCACAACATCCGGCGGGAGACGGCATTTCACGAGACGAGCCGCCGGGCGAAGAGTTCCTCAAGGCTTGCGTGTCGACTCATCATGCCTCGTTGACGCTCCGTGAGATGGATGTCTTTCAAGATTTGGTGCGGCTGCGCTGTGCCGACTGCCGACGGCAGTACGAACTGACGGTCACGGCGTTTGAAACACGCCATAAGTAGCCATCACAGGGGCGTTCACAAACGTGCCGCGCCTTATTCGTCGCCTCATGGAACTTCGCTGGGGACTTGTTCGGCGAAGGCGCGTCTCGGCCCTCGGCTTCGCCGCGCCGGGCGTCGACACAGGCGCGAGGCGTGCGAAGCGGGCGCGCTGGGGCTGGGCGGGCGAGACGGTCAGCTTTTTCATCATCCTCGTGAATTAACTGCGTGCTATGACTCCCAGTCTTATGCTGTTCACCGACGATGAGACGACGCTCCTGGCCGACGCGCACTTCTTTCGGAAAAAGGCCGCGATCTCGGCAAAAATACGAGCCATGCTTGAGGCCACGCATGGCGCCTTGCAGAATGAGCTGGCAGGTCTGTCGCTCGTCGCCCCTCCTGATTTCAATCCACACCTCCATCAGCTGGTCAAAGGCGAGCATCTGGAGGATTTTCCCTATCAATACCTGGATTATCCCAAACACTTCTCCGGCGCGAACACGTTTACGTTCCGTACGCTGGTCTGGTGGGGGCACCATGTGGCTTGCGCGCTCTTGCTTGAAGGCTCGGAGATCGGGCGATACAAGCGTCAGCTGCTCGGCCGATTTCATCAGCTCGCGGGAAAAGGCCTGGAACTTTCTCTGGCCCCGTCGTTATGGGAGTGGAAATGCGGGGAGGGCTATACGTTGCCGATCACCCATGACCGGAAGGCCCAGATTGCCGCCGTGCTGGCTGAACGGTCGTTTCTGAAGGTCGTTCGCTGCATGCCTTTGGGAGATCCTCGAGTACGGGAGGGTGGTTTGGCTCAGATGGCGTGCGAAACCTTTCGGTCACTGTTCCCCCTCGTCATCCCGTAACTTTTTTATCCTAATTGTCTCTGGCCCCAAACTTGGGTAGACTGGGCCGCCACTCTTTTTGACCTTTGACCGGGAGGAGCCTGTGAAGCAATCGTCATTGCGCGTTTTGGGCTGTGCCATCATGATGGCGACCATGCTGGCCGGCTGTAGGGGAACAGGAGAGGTGCGCTATCTGGATTTGCGGGAGAAGCCACCGATGGTGCAGGTGACCGACATCGAGCCGGTCAAAATCGCCATCGAACCGTTTGACGATCGACGGGGAGACAAGAGCCGGGTGGGAACGCGCTCGCATCTCTGGGGCGGCACCACGCAGTTCGATGTGTTGGGTGATCGGCCTGCGGGCGCGATCACGCAGCGACTCGCCGATCGCCTCAGAACCCGCGGGTGGCGGGATCGGGTATGGAATGTGCGCGTGGCTCCGGCCGGATCTGCCGCCGAGGCCGATATTGTCATCAGCGGACAGGTGCAGGATTTTTCCGCGACCGTGAAGAGCCGCGTCTTTTCCACCGTCATCGATACCACCAGCCGGTTTACGATTCAGGCCAGGAATCTCGTCGATCGAAGCACGACCATCCGCACGATTGAAGGGGGTCGAAGTCGAACGGTGTTCTGGTTCAATGAAGACGACGTGCGCGAACAACTGGCGGCGACCTTGAAAGACGGACTGGATCGGCTGATCGTCGATACGACGATCGACAACAAGGCGTTACGCCCGGCCCGTCGGCTCCTGCAAGAGTGAGCCTGTGCTACCCAGTCGGAAGAGGCGTTGATTGTCTGAGGGTTGCCGGTCACCTCAATCTGTCTTCAAGGATCCCTCACAGTGCGTGAGCGACGGTGGGAATCGACGACGTCCTTGAGCTTCGGTCAGGCGCTTGCCGTCGGGGAGCGACTCGCCGCGCTCGGGCTCAAGCCGGTTTCGCCTGCCAGCGACGTGATCTGCTATGTGGAAGAATGGACGGTCGGGTCGTCCGACGACTTCGATCAGCTGGATCCCTGGGCCACGGAAGACGTCACGCTCGTCCATGTACGAGAAGGGTGGCGCGGCGATTTCTTTCTGCTCTCGGGGGCCTATCACACGGTCTATCAGCGCCATCAAGATATCGGCACGTATTGCTCCATCAGCCATCCATGGCGCATTCGAGAGGTCCTACAGCTGCATGACCCACGGGCCATGTTGTGGATTGGGTTTCGGCATGCCCATTCCTTCATCCGGGTTCGTCTTCAGACTCACGCGGTTATCACGCCCGGCGAAACTCGTGGCGATGTCGATCGGACCAGCTGGCTGGACGAGCGGCGAGCGGCCTTCCTCGACGCGATCACCGTCCTGGACCTGCCGATTGAGACACACGTGGAGAAGAACGTCGTGGTCCTCCGACCTTCCGATACGTCCATTCCGTTCTTCTGCTCATGGCCCGACGCGTTCGGTCCTTGCCAGTTCGAGTACAACACGTCCGACGCGTTTGAATTCCTGGTGCCGGCCAGCAAGCTCGCCGAGACGTTCAATCCGGAACCGGCCGGAGTTCGCGCCTATCTCACGGGATTTTCAGAAGCCGCGTTGGCGGAATTCCAGGGGATCGAGCCGGGGGCGCGACTGGCCTATCGCTGTTCCGTCCATTGCCCGTTGGATGATTTGCCTGAGGTGCAAAATGCGATTCGACCGCATGGCCTCCTGTACGCCACGCTCTGTGAATTTCAGACGAAGGTGGTATTGCCTGACGGCGAGGATGCCTCGGCCATCATCGGCATCGTCGGAGTCGACGGACAGTTCAAGATCGAAGCGCGTCTCAATCACGCTCCGCTCCGCGAAGATGCGATGGCCCCGTGGTTGGAACGGCTGATCGGTCATCCCGTCGTGTATGCCCCGTTACCGGCGTTCGTTTGACAGGATGCTGAAAAAGTCCTCCAGCTTCGTTCTCGGCTCGAAACAATCCTCAACGTACCCCCCCCCGACGTAATATGGACGCCGCGCGATTCACTATTTCATTGAACAATCGAACGAAATTTCGCACAGAGGCGACATGAGCCCGCTCACGAAGATCCAATCCGCGCTCGCAAAGCCGTTCATGCCGGTTGTGTTCTTTCTTTCGGGTGTCACCTACGACACCGTGACTCTCACGCGCATCGACCGGTTACAAGATAACCTGATTCTGATGCTGTATCTTGCCCTACTTGGCGCCTTGATCGTCTTGACGGGGCGATTGGGAATCGAGCCTCCCCCCGATCGAGAACAATTGGCGTCGCTTTCCCCGTTCACTCGCAGGGTAATCGAGAGCCGCCCCTACTACCCCATGGCGAGTCAGTTTCTGCTGGGCGGCCTCTTCAGCGCCTACACGATTTTCTATTCGCGAAGCGCCTCGTTCACCGGCACGGCGGTATTCTTCAGCCTGCTGATCGCGCTCTTGGTGGCCAACGAGTTTTTACGCGACCGCCTGTCGAATCTCCGCCTGTTGGTCGGTCTGTACGGAGTGGTCAGTTTCGCCTTTTTCACGTTCTTTTTGCCCGTGATAACGGGCTACATGAACGCGGTGGTCTTCTTGATCGGAGCGGGGGTCAGCGTGGCGGTGACCTTGCGGATCGTTCAGCTCATCTATCGCGATAATCCCGACCGGTCGAGACGCGAAGCGATCGGGGTGACCGTCCCGACCGTTGCCTTCATCGCGCTCCTAGTAGGCTTCTACTTTCTGAATTGGATCCCGCCGGTTCCTTTGTCGTTGAAGTTCGGCGGGATGTATCACGAGATCACGCGAACGGGCGACCAGTTTGAACTGTCGTTTGAGAAACGGTGGTATCAGGTCTGGAAACGCTCGGATACGACCTATCCATCGAACACGCCGATCTATTGTTTTACCGCGGTCTTTGCGCCGATCGATCTCCATACCACGATCTATCACCACTGGTACTACCGTCCGAACGACAACCGGCCTTTCACCCATGCGGACAAAATCCCGCTGAAGATCTCAGGCGGACGCGAAGGCGGCTATCGGGCGTACAGTTTCAAGCAGGGTCTGGACCCCGGCCACTGGCGTGTGGATGTGGAAGCGGAAGACGGGCGCATCATTGGACGGGTGTCGGTAATCGTTGAAGGCCGACCTGAAGCCGATCCGACGCTGGCGACTGTGTCGTATTAATCTCCTGATCACCAAACGATTGAGTGGCCTCACGGTACTTGATGAGGCGGGAGAGACTTGCTGGCTACGGAGATTTGGTTGCGGGCGGCGCCGGAAGCGAGTACAGTGCGGGCCAATGAACCAGCGAACTCTTCCCCCTTGCCCCTCCAGCCCCAATTGCGTCTCGACTCAGGCGGCCGATGAGAGCCACGCGATCGCGCCGTTTCCGTACAAGAAGTCTCGCGCGGAAGCCAAAGAGGCGTTGAAAGCGGTGTGCGCAACATTGCCTCGAACCAAGCTCGTCGATGAGGACGAGACATACCTTCATTACGAGTTCACCAGCCTGCTGCTCCGATTCGTCGATGATGTGGAGTTCCTCTTCGATGACGCCACAAAGACGGTTCACTTCCGTTCGGCTTCCCGCACGGGCTACAGCGATTTCGGTGTCAACCGACAGCGAATGGAGCAGCTACGGGCGTTGGTGGAAGGGAAACTCTGAGCATTTCGGTAATTGCTTTGGCCTGATCGTCCCTCTTGTTATGATGCCGGACATAGGGGGACCGGCAATGGGGTTCAAGCGTAAGCATTCGCGTGTCGATGTCGGACGTGTCGGCCGGTTGCAGCGCGGCTCGCTCTCGGCGCCGTGCAAGGTAGTCGACGTCAGCGAATCCGGCGTCCGTCTGGAAAGCCGTCTGTTCGTGAAGCGCGGCGATGTGCTCCAACTCGGGATTGAACTTGATGGAGGGAGATCCCTCACCTGCGAGTTGGAAGTCATTCACGTGCGTACCCCAAAGCTCGGCGCAAAAATTATCGCCATCAATCCTGAAGATCGAGAACGACTGACCCATCTTCTCAATGATCATGTCCAGAATAGTTTATCCCGCGGTTAGGGAGATGCCGAGGTTAACGCCTGGCGGGCCCCACTTGCCCTCTGTTCCTTCTCCACAAAATTAAGATGTGGCACGGTCGGCTTGTTGCTTCCCTTGAGATGCTGCGAGCTGCCGAGGATAGGGATCTCTCATCCCAGGTCGCTCCTTCGTCCAGACGGCTCCAGGAATGGAGCAGTCTAGTTATCCTCGTCTTCAGGGCGCAGGGTGTTCTTGACCGGAATAGATGGGGCCCGGAGGACGGACACGTGATCAGGTAGAAGAGCCGGCGAGTGCCAGGTGAGCGTCGCCGGTCTATTTGGGGTCGTAGGACTCACTCAAAACTAGGATCGCGACGATTCTATCTCCACGGGGAGTCGACCAGCGGCAAGCTGCTCTTAGCCACCCATTCACTCAGAGGCTTATGGCTTTGGTCCCAGCCGGCGCGTATGTTGAAAAATGCATTTGGGGCACGTGTAATGAATGAATTGGTTGCCCCCCACGAGCCGCTTCCGCATGAGCACCTTACACCACGTGCAGAGACGCTCAGGCAGCTCAATGCGAGGGATGTCCCGGACGAGATCTGGAGATGACGGCATAC
>NZ_CZPZ01000019.1 GCF_001458775.1 Candidatus Nitrospira nitrificans | reverse complement strand
TTGATGCGGAAGGGGTGGAAACAATGGGCCGACGACGGATCCCCGGAGTTAACCCCCGAAGCCAAGCGCAAATATAAGTTTGACAGTCGTTTTTTAGACGATATGCTTCGCGTTTCCTGGGATACGGCCTTTACCTATGCCGCCAAGGCCATGATTGTGATTGCCACGCGGTATAGTGGCGAGGCCGGCGCGCGACGCCTTCGCGAGCAGGGTTATGCGCCGGAGATGATTGAAATGATGAAGGGCGCTGGAGTGCGCTGCTTCAAGCACCGGGCAGGCATGCCCATTCTCGGGTTCATCGGCAAACACTCCAACACCCGTTTCAACAACAGCGTCCTGCCGTTGCTGGATACATGGATACGCAAGGTCGGGCCGGACCAAGCGCAAGGCGGTCGGTATTGGAACAATTACACCTGGCATGGGGACCAAGATCCCTCACAGCCGTTTTGGAACGGCACGCAAAACTGCGACGTTGACTTGAGCGATATGCGCTTCACGAAGTTCAACACGAGCTGGGGCAAGAATTTCGTCGAGAACAAGATGCCGGAAGCGCACTGGAAGCTCGAATCGATCGAGCGCGGCGCGCGCATCGCGGTGATCACTCCGGAGTACAATCCGACGGCCCAGCGAGCCGACTACTGGATTCCCCTTCGCCCGCAATCGGACGGGGCGTTGTTCCTCGGGGCCTGCAAAATCATTCTCGATGAGAACATGCAGGACATCGACTATCTCAAGCAGTTCACGGATATGCCCCTGTTGGTCCGCACGGATACTCTCCAGTATCTGGACCCACGGGATGTGATCCAGGATTATAAATTCCCTGATTTCTCACACAGTTATTCCGGCCGGATCCAAGCGTTGAAGCCGGAATACATCGAACGGCTAGGCGGTTTCATGGTGTGGGACATGGCCAAGAAGCAGGCCGTCCCGCTTCATCGTGAGCAGGTCGGCTGGCATTTCGATAAGAGCGGGATTGAGCCGGCCTTGACGGGTACCTATCGAGTCAAGCTGCTGAACGGACGCGAAATCGACGCGCTGCCCATCTACCAGCTGTACCTGATCCACCTCCAAGACTACGATCTCGATACCACGCATCAGATCACCCGCTCTCCCAAGGATCTCCTGGTCCGCTGGGCGCGCGACTCGGGCACCATTAAACCAGCCGCGATCCACAACGGCGAAGGAGTCTGTCACTATTTCCATATGACGGCGAACGGGCGGGCGGCTGCCCTTGTCCTGACCTTGACCGGCAATATCGGCAAGTTCGGCTCCGGTTGCCATACCTGGTCCGGCAATTACAAGGTGGGAATTTGGAATGCGACGCCCTGGTCTGGCGTCGGTGGCGGCGTACACTTATCGGAAGATCCCTGGCACATCAATTTGGACGCCAATGCCCATGGGAAAGAAATCAAGTACAGGAACTACTATTACGGCGAAGAGCCTGCGTACTGGAATCACGGGGATACCGCGTTGATTGTCAATACGCCGAAGTATGGACGCAAGGTCTTCACCGGCAAGACCCACATGCCGACGCCGAGCAAGTTCCGTTGGGTCGTCAACGTCAACCTGTTGAACAACGCCAAGCACCATTACGATATGGTGCGGAACGTCGACCCCAACATCGAATGTCTCATCACCCAGGACATCGAAATGACGTCCGACGTCAACCACGCCGACATCGCCTTTGCCGTGAACTCCTGGATGGAATTCACCTATCCGGAAATGACGGCCACCGTGTCGAATCCGTGGGTGCAGATTTGGAAGGGTGGGATCAGGCCGCTGTACGACACGCGGAACGATGCAGATACGTTTGCGGGGGTGGCGGCAAAACTCGCCGAGATCACGGGCGAGAAACGAATGAGAGACGTCTTCCACTTTGTCTATGAGAATCGCGTGGACGTGTATGCACAACGCCTCCTTGACGCATCCAGCACGTTTTACGGCTACAGTGCCGATGTGCTCTTGAAGTCGGAAAAGGGCTGGATGGTGATGGTCAGGACCTATCCGCGACATCCACTCTGGGAGGAGACCAACGAGTCGAAGCCGATGTGGACCAGATCAGGGCGCATCGAGAGCTATCGTATCGAACCGGAAGCCATCGAGTACGGCGAAAACTTTATCTCCCATCGGGAAGGTCCGGAGGCGACGCCCTACTTGCCGAACGCGATCTTCACGACGAACCCCTACGTTCGGCCGGACGACTATGGCATTCCGATTGCGGCCCAACATCACGACGACAAAATGATTAGGAACATCAAGCTTGCGTGGCAGGAAATCAAACGCCACAGCAATCCCTTGTGGGAGAAGGGGTACCAGTTCTACTGCGTGACCCCGAAAACGCGCCATCGCGTGCACAGTCAGTGGTCGGTGAACGACTGGGTGCAGATTTACGAGTCCAACTTCGGCGATCCGTACCGGATGGACAAGCGAACGCCGGGGGTCGGCGAACATCAGGTGCATATCAATCCTCAAGCGGCCAAAGATCGTGGGATCAACGACGGGGACTATGTCTACATCGACGGGAATCCGGTGGACCGGCCTTACCGCGGGTGGAAACCCAGCGATCCCTACTACAAGGTCGCGCGGTTGATGATTCGCGCGAAGTACAATCCGGCCTATCCGTACCACGTCACGATGGCCAAGCATGCGCCCTATGTGTCGACCGCGAAGTCCGTCAAGGGCCATGAAACCCGGCCGGATGGGCGCGCGATCGCGATCGACACCGGGTATCAGTCGAACTTCCGGTATGGCGCGCAGCAGTCCTTTACGCGCAGCTGGCTGATGCCGATGCATCAAACCGACTCGCTCCCCGGTAAATCTGCAAACGGGCTGAAGTTTAAGTGGGGGTTTGAAATCGATCACCACGCGGTCAATACGGTGCCGAAGGAATGTCTCATCCGGATCACCAAGGCGGAAGACGGCGGCATCGGGGCCCGTGGGCCGTGGGAACCGGTCCGGACGGGGTTCACGCCGGGGCAAGAAAACGAGTTCATGATCAAGTGGCTCAAGGGCGAACATATCAAGATTAAAGTCTGAGGAAGACGTGAACCGTGAGGCGTGAACCGTGAAGCGCAGGAGTGGGTCTCCAACGGTTCACGATTCACGCGTAACGAATAACGGTTGCGACTGAAAGGAGCACACGATGCCGGAAGTCTATAATTGGCAGCTGGGCCGCAAGATGTTGTATCCCTACGAGGAACGGCATCCGAAGTGGCAGTTTGCCTTTGTCTTCAACATCAATCGCTGTTTAGCCTGTCAGACCTGCAGCATGGCGGATAAGTCGACCTGGCTCTTTTCCAAAGGGCAGGAATACATGTGGTGGAACAACGTGGAAACCAAGCCCTATGGCGGGTATCCCCAGTTCTACGACGTCAAGATCACGCAGTTGATCGAGCAGGTGAATCCGGGGGGGCAAGTCTGGAACGTTCGGGTGGGGCGGAAACACCATGCGCCCTACGGCGTCTTTGAAGGGATGACCATTTTTGATGCCGGGGCCAAAGTGGGCCAGGCCGCCATCGGCTACATTCCGACGGACCAGGAGTGGCGGTTCGTCAACATCTACGAAGACACGGCCACCTCGATGCGAGCGTTGGTCGAAGGCATCGACAAGACCGGCTTCTCGCGGGATGAGCCGTGGAAAATGACCGGGAGCAGCTTGCCGGAGCACGAGACCTTCTTCTTCTATCTCCAGCGGATTTGCAATCACTGCACCTATCCGGGGTGCTTGGCGGCCTGCCCCCGCAAGGCCATTTACAAGCGGCCGGAGGACGGCATCGTCCTCATCGATCAGAACCGGTGCCGGGGCTACAAGAAGTGCGTCGAGCAGTGTCCCTACAAGAAGCCGATGTATCGCGGGACGACGCGGGTGAGCGAGAAGTGTATCGCCTGTTATCCCCGGATCGAGGGCAAGGATCCGCTGACCGGCGGCGAGCCGATGGAGACGCGCTGTATGGCCGCCTGTGTCGGCAAGATTCGCATGCAGAGCTTGATGCGGATCGGCGAGGACGGCTTGTGGGCGGAAGATCGGTGGCATCCGCTGTACTACGCCATTCGGGTAGAGCAAGTCGCCTTGCCGCTGTACCCGCAATGGGGCACCGAGCCCAATGGCTTCTACATCCCCCCCCGGCATTCCCCGCGGGGCTATGCCCGGCAGATGTTCGGGCCCGGCGTGGACAATGCCATTGAGAAATACTTGGTCCCCAGTCGCGAACTGTTGGCCGTGCTGCAGCTCTGGCGGGCCAGTCAGCAGATTGTGTTCCGCTACGATGTCATCCCGGGGCCCAAAGTCTTTGAAACGCAGATCCACGGGAAGCGGTTCGAAATGTACAACGACACCGTCTTGGGCTTCAATAAGTCGGGCAAGGAAGTGGCCCGGATTCAGGTCGAAGAGCCGATCTACATCCGGCCGGCTGAACGGGTCACCTGGTTATAAGTTTCAGCAAGGTCATCACTTCAGTAAGCGACGGAGAGTGAAAAAGCGTCATTTAACCGGAAGGGGCCGGATAAAGAGCAGGATACCCGCATTAAATCCAGAATTGAGATTGCGAACAGAAACAGGAGTACCGCCACAAGGCACTATGACACCGGCGCTTTCTTAACGCTGAGGTCGGTTCATAGTGCTTCCTTTGGGAAGATCTCCACACAATTGCATTCTCAATACGCATCATTCAGTCGCGTCACCGGCACCCTTTCCTGAGGGAGATGAAGATGATGATTCGAATACCAGGCCTGGCGGCCGGACTCGTGGCATCCTGGCCTACGCTCGCTTTAGCGGAAGAGGTCAGTGCAACCTATCGGGGGATTGGGTCAATCTACTTCACGTTCATCGGTGCCATCCTGATCTATGGTGTCTATGACAGTTTTGGGAAACGGGCCGCGTATGTCGTAGGGCCACTCATTGTGATCGGGTTATACGTGATGCTTCCCGCTAGATGACGGGGCATGAGGACAAACCGAGCGTCAGCGGGAAGAGTGGGGACTCGAAGCTTGGCAAAAGCCAGGTAAAGATCGGCATCCGAGCAATGGCAGGTATTATTACGAGGTTCAATATAAAAAACTACGTGTCGTATCCGGTTTTGTCATTTTGATTTGGAAGCTGAAGCTTCAAGTCTCTCCCCATACCCAATCCTCCATGCCCTTTGCGGCAATCAGCCGACGAGGGGTCTCTCCGTAGCGACTATCTCCAGCCTCCGCGGGAACGTTAGCCGTTGATCGAATCGATGGATGAAGGTTATCCTGGCCGACCGAACGGCATACAGCGGAGGTCCAGCATGCAAGTCAATGGTCTTCGAAGTCCCTTTCAGAAGGGAAGCGGGTTGTACCATTTCTCGAGGATGCTCGATAAAATTCGGCTTCATCAAGCCGGACAGCTGCCGGAAGAATATCATCCCAACTTCGGATTGCGCGCAGGATTGGATGGACACTTATGCGGTTTCCTCGGCGTCGAACATGCCGACGTGTATGAACGCGTTCGGCAAGGCGGCAGCGACGACGAGGTTGCAGAATGGTGCTTTCAGAGGGGTTTACGGCCGAGCAAGATGCAGCTGCGGATCTGGAACGAATTTGCGCGCAAGTTCGGATGGAACGATATCGCCGCCAAGTTTCTCGCTCGAATGAAACAAGAGGATGGCCTGGAGCATCGTACGGATATCGTCACCGCGTTTGAGCTGATTGACCTCAGAGAAGGCAGAGAAGGTGAATCGCCGAACGAGACTTAACACAGTCTTAAAATGAATGCGCCATGCAATGGGAGTGACCTCGACACCGCTCGGGTTCTCACCGCTCAGGTTTCGAGAAAATCTGGAAGTGCTGGCGATCGATGAGATCGTGATCATTTATCAGCAGATACCCGGCGGCCTCCATTTCGCGTCGGACCTCTTCTTTCGCGATCCTGTGACCGAACATGCCGGACAAGAACCCACGAGGATGATAATCGAGAATCGCGACGCGACCGCCGGGCCGTAGCGAGGAGGCGAGGGAGCGAAAATAGTCTATTCGATCTTGTAGGTCGTGATAGACATTGCAACTGAAGACCAGGTCGACGGGCTCTGGAAGTCTTGGATCGTGTGATTCGGCGCGGACCGGCCGGACATTGGGGGTTCCTCTGGAGACCATCTCCTTGAAGATCACGTTAATCGCGCTCTCCTCGATATCAACCGCATAGACCGTTCCCCTCGAGCCGGTCGCCTTGGATAGGTGCCAGGTAAAGTAGCCTCCTCCCGCGCCCAAGTCCGCTATCCTCGCTCCAGGCGTAATGGAAAGTTTTTCGACCACTCCTTGGGGCTTCTGCCATGCGTCCCGCGAAGGGTCGTTCATCCGTTGATAAGTCAACTCGGCGCAGCCGGTGAAAGAGAGAACGAGAGCCAATAACGCGCCGAAAGACTTGCGTGACAATCTGTGGTCCATCGTCGGTTCCTTTCATCCTGACCTTGTCTGTCCTTTAGTTTCAACATAGTTTACGCCCTCACTCCGGCCAAGGTCGGCTCCTCTGGCTTGACTTCATGCGGCGTTGCGCGTGGCTCCGGCGATCGATGTTGCGCGGCGATCAGTGAATAAAACACGGGGACGACGAACAGCGTGAAGATCGTCCCGACCGTCATCCCGGTCACCAACACCATGCCGATGCTGTTGCGGGCGGCCGCTCCTGGGCCTGTCGCCAGAACCAGCGGGAGATGCCCGAAGACGGTGGCGGCCGAGGTCATCAGCACCGGGCGGAGCCTGGTCAATGAAGCCTCGCGTATGGCGGCCGATCGCGCATGCCCGCGCGTCTGGAGTTGATTGGCGAATTCCACGATGAGGATGCCGTTCTTCGCGATCAGTCCCACGAGCGTGATCAGGCCGACTTGCGAATAGATATTGATCGTCGTGAGGTCCAGAAAGCTCACGACCAATGCACCGGACATCGCGAGCGGAACCGAACCCAGCAGAACGATCAAGGGATCGCGGAAGCTCTTGAACTGGGCGGCCAACACCAGATAGATCAAAACCACGGCGAACCCGAGCGTGACCGTGAGCGCCGCTCCTTCCTGTCGGAGCTGCCGTGACTCGCCGGCATAGTCGAGAGCGACGCGCGGGCCGATCGGGGCGGCGGCTGTTTCAAGGACGAGGAGCCCTTCTTCCTTTGTGAAACCGGGTTTCAGGCCCCCGAAGATGCGGACGGCATTGCGCTGCTGGAAACGGTTCAACGTTCGCGGCGCGGTGCTCGTCTCGATATGGGTGAAGGTCGACACCGGCACCAACCGGCCGCCCGGCGTCTTGATTTTTAGATCGAGCAGGGGGTCGACCGTCGCACGATCCTTGTCGCCGAGTTGAGGAATGACCTTGTAGCTGCGGTCGAAATAGTTGAACCGGTTGACGTACCCGCCTCCGAGCATCGTGCCCAGTTCACGGCCGACGCCGGCTAGATCGAATCCCAAGTCGGCGAGCCGCTCACGATCGAGCACGACTCGGGCTTGAGGAAGATCGATCTTGAGGTCGGTGTCCACATACAAAAACTTGCCGCTTTGCCGGCCTGCGCCCAGGACGGAGCCGACGACTTCAAACATCTGTTCGGCAGGCGCATTGCTCTGCAAGATCAACTCCACGTCGTACTGACCGGGCGTGGGAAGCGGCGGGTCTAGTCTCGGGAACACCCGGAGGCCCGGCACGCGGGAGACCGCGCCGAACACATCGTCGTACATCTCCTCGGTCGATCGCGAGCGGTCATGCCAATCCTTTGCCACCACACCGCCGAATCCGCCCCATGCCGTCGTGAGCGACCACGTGTAATCTGTTTCGGGAATGGCCGTGATCGCGTTGACGACCTGGACGTGTTGCCGGTTGGTGGCGGTGACGGTAGAGTCCGGCGAGGCTTCGAAGAAAAGGCTGATGTGGTTCTGATCCTCCACGGGAGCGAGTTCATGACGTGAAAACATGTACAAGGGCCAGGCGGCAATCATGATCAGCAGCGCCGCGGCCACAATGCCCCAACGCATCTCGAGCGCGCGTTCGAGCGACCAGGCGTAGACCCGGCGCGCTTCTTCGAACCGTCGGTTGACGAAGGCGGTCAACCGACCCTCCTTCCCCCGTGGATGGACGAATCGGGAACTCATCACCGGCGACAGGGTGATCGCCACGATCCCGGACAAGACCACGGCGACGGCCAGCGTGATGGCGAACTCCAAGAACAAGGAACCCGTCAACCCGCCCTGGAAGCCGATGGGGGCATAGACGGTGGCGAGCGTGATGGTCATCGCAATGATCGGACCGAGCAGCTCCCGCGCGGCGGCGCGTGCGGCCTCGATGCGAGATCGCCCCATCCGCACGTGCCGCTCGACATTCTCGACGACCACGATGGCATCATCCACGACTAATCCGACCGACAGCACGACGGCGAGGAGGGTCAGGAGATTGAGGCTGAAGCCGAACGCGACCATGAAGAGCGCCGTCCCGATCAACGATACGGGGATGGCGACGAGCGGGACGAGGGCTGTCCGAACGGAACCCATGAAGATGAACACCACCACGGCCACGATGAGGATGGTTTCCGACAGGGTCTTGGTGATTTCAGTCAGCGCGTTGCGGATAAACATGGTCCCATCCCAGACGAGTTGCATCTTGATGTCGGGCGGGAGCGCCTGCTGAATATGCTCGATTTCGTCGTCGAGTCGATGACGGACTTCGATCTCGTTCACGCCGGGCACCGGCCAAATTCCGAGATAGACGCCTTCCGTCTGATCGTATTTCGCGATCATGGTCGCTTCTTCGGCTCCCCGTTCGATCCGCGCCACATCCTTGAGCCTGACGATGGCGCCGCCTCGGTCGGCCACGATCAGCTCCTCGAATTCACCGGTCGAGCGGAGGTCGGTGTTGGCGAGCAGGTTGACCTGGACGAGATTGCCCTTTGTGCGCCCGACGGCGGCCAAATAATTATTCCGCCGAAGGGCGCCCTGCACATCGCCGGGCGACAGGTTGAGCGACGCTAGGCGGTCGGGATCGATCCAGATGCGCATGGCGACTTGTCGTTCGCCTTCGAACGTGACCCGTTGCACACCGGGTAACGTTGAGAGCTGAGGCTGCAAGGTGCGCAACAGCCAATCCGTGACGGCCGGAACCGTCCGCGCGTGAGAGTTGAAGCTCAGATAGAAGGAGGCATAGGGTCGGTCCGCTCGCTGTATGTCGATGGCGGCGGGCTCGGCTTCCGGCGGCAGTTCGGACCGCACCTGTTGGAGTCGCGCCGTGACCTCCGCCAATGCCGCTGTGCTGCTATGATTCAACTTCAAGTGCACCGTGACGGTGCTGACTCCGGCTCGACTGGTCGATTCGACATAATCGACGCCGCTGACGGCGGACACCACCCGTTCAATCGGCGTACTGAGGAACCCCCGGACTGTTTCGGCGCTGGCTCCGTAATAGAGAGTCGTGATCACCACCAAGGAGTTCTCAATCTTTGGGTACTGTTGCACCGGCAGCGTCGTCATCGCTCGCCAGCCGGCGAGCAGAATCATGAGGTTGACGACGACGGCCAATACGGGATGCTTGATGAACAGGTCGGTGAATGATGCGCGAGTGGTGTCCTGCGGCATGATGATTCGTTTACGGCTTCCCGGCCCCGCGATTCCCGTTTGACGTCACCTCGGGGGCGTCCGCGATCGCGACGAGGATCCCGTCGCGGAGTTTAAAAGAGCCCAGCGCGGCGATGCGCTCGCCGGCCGCCAGTCCGGAATAGATGACGATCTCGTCGCCGATCATGGGTCCGATTTCGACTGGGCGAGTATGGACTCTTGTGCGGCCATCGTCGCTTGGCGCGACGATAAACACCTGGTCGCCTCCCGGTCCCTTGCGCAACGCGCTCACTGGAATCGCCACGACGTTCTGGGTGAGACCGACCGGAACTCGAACGCGCACCGACGCGCCCGGCGCCGGGATGTGGCGGGTACCTTCGATCCTGGCGCGTACCATGGCATTCCGAGTGGCCGGATCAACGCGCGCGTCGAGGGCGATGATCTTCGCTGTGACAGCCGGAGAATCACCGGCCGCGAGAATTTCGACGGATTCGCCGACCCGTAAGCCCGCCGCCACCTGCTGCGCCACGGTGAAATCGACATGCACCGCGTCACCGACACCTTGCAATGTCGTCAAAAGTGTTCCCTCGTCAAGATACTGCCCGGGATGGACATCCGCGAGGCCCACTCTCGCGCGGAAGGGGGCCCGGATCGTCTTCTTGGCAATGATGGCCCTGGTACGGGCAATCTGGGCCTGTGCCACAGCCAGGTCTGCGCGCGCCCGATCCACTTCTTCCTGCGTCGTCGCGAATTCCTGGCTGAGGTGTTGCCTGCGATTGAGGACTGTCTTGGCGAGCGCGACCTGCGCCTCCTGTGCACGAAGCTCAGCCTCTTCGACCGAGACGTCGAGCGCGACCAACAATGTCCCCGCTTCGACGATTTGTCCGGGAGTGAGGCGGACGTCGCGGACTGTTCCCGCCAGCTCGTTCTTCAGCGTAATGGAACGGAGGGCGAGAACCGTGCCGATCGAAGTGGTGGTCTGTCGGTGGTCGATGGCTCGCGCGACGGCGAGGGTCACGGACTCCATCGGCTCGGGCTGATCGGCCGAGGTTGCCTGATCGCCCTGGATGGATCGGTATTTCCACGCGGCCAAGCCGATGCCGATAAGAATGACCAACGCGAGCAGGAGAACTGATCCAACCCAATTATTTCTCTTCACGACTCAGACGCTGAAGCGCCTCCCAATAAGGTAAGGACTCTCCATGAAGAGTCCGATCTGTCCCTCAATCCAATGGAGTTGGTGACGGGCAGGCTCGAGGGGTCATGTTACCAGATCCGAGACCGACCTGGCGCCTCGCTTTCGTTTCCCAGGGTCCGATCAGCTAGGGGATCAGCCAGGCCTCGCTTAACCATGATCATGCTTAGATATCGCTGTGAAGACCAGATACAATAGTGAGCGTCCAGGTCCGAATCCGAATCCTGATCCCGGCCCCATTCCGCCGGATCCCAGTCCTTTTCCGCCACCGCCGGTTCCGGATCCACGGCCGTCACCCACTCCTCCGACACGACCACCTATTCCACAGTTATTAGGGCCAATGTTTGCCGCAATCTGTTTCAGCTTGCTCGGCGGACAGTCGATCGGATCGGCCCAGCTCGCTCCTGAGGGACTTCCCATCCAGCAGTCGCAGCAAGTTCCAGCCGTGATTTCTCCGGTCCCGCCGATGGGCGCGCCGCACACAGGCGGCATCTCGGCTGAAATAATTACACCGGCGACCACCAACCGCGTGGCGCCCAATTTCGCTTCGCGCGGCAGTACGACGGGTTTCGCCGGCCGCGGTTTGCCGGGAATGTTGGGCGGGCCTCCGCTCATCAGTCCCTTGGGGGCAGGGAATCCGTCGGGTCGATTCATGCGACCACAGACGATCGGTCCGCTTTTCTGCGATCCCGCTGTGGAATTTCCTTGCTGATGTCCGAGATTCGGTTCGGAGCTACAGCTCGGCGAGTCGCATTTGCAAAAACCGTCGCTCCGGTTCTTGCTTCGTGAGGGTCAACGCACGCTCATAGGAGACACGAGCCTCCGACGTTTTACCCAACCGCCGGCAAAAGTCCGCTCGTGCCGCGTGCGCCAGGTGATAGTCGGCCAGCTCGCCACTTTTCAGCAGCTCATCGACCAACTCCAATCCCTCGGCTGGTCCGTCACGCATGGCAACGGCCACGGCCCGGTTGAGCGCGATGATCGGCGATGGATCGACACGCAGGAGCACATCGTACAACGCCACGATCTGGGCCCAATCGGTTTCAGCCGAACTGTCGGCTTCGGCATGCACGGCGGCGATCGCCGCCTGCAATGTGTAGGGGCCGAATCGCCGTGAGGCCAGCGCTCGTTCGATCAATTCCACACCTTCGCCGATGTAGTCTCGATTCCATAGGGCGCGATCTTGATGTTCCAGCAACACGAGGTCCCCCGTTTCGGACGCGCGCGCGGCGCGCCGCGATTCATGCAACAACATCAAGGCAAGGAGACCCATGACCTCCGGTTCCGGCAACAGCCGGAGGAGGAGTCGGCCGAGGCGAATCGCTTCGCCGGAAAGATCGGCTCTGGTAAGCGCGGCGCCGAACGACGCCGAGTAGCCCTCGTTGAACACGAGATAGACCACGTGGAGCACCGTATCCAATCGGTCCGGCAGCTCGGCCGGAGGCGGCACTTCGTACGGGATGCGAGCATCGCGGATCTTCGCTTTCGCGCGTACGATCCGTTGCGCAATCGTGGCCGGCTTGGTGAGAAACGCGCGCGCGATCTCCTCGGTGGTGAGATTGCAGACTTCTCGAAGGGTCATCGGCACTCGGGCTTCCGCTGAGAGAGCCGGGTGGCAGCAAGTGAAGATCAGCCGAAGACGATCGTCCTCGATATGTTCGTCCTCCTGGTCGGTGGAATCATCCGTCGCAAGTTCGATCTGCTTGGCGAGCTCTCCCAACGACGCGTTGTAACGGGCGCGTCGCCTCATGCCGTCGATAGCCTTGAAACGGCCGGTGGAGACGAGCCAGGCTCGGGGATTGGCCGGTGCGCCGTCCCGAGGCCATTGCTCCATCGCCGCGGCAAATGCTTCGTGCAGAGCTTCCTCGGCCGCGTCGAAATCCCCCAGCAGGCGAATCAACGTGGCGAGCACGTGGCGCGACTCGGTGCGGTAGACTGCATCCACCATCTCGCGTAATTGTGTAGGCGTCTTTTCGCTCATTGCCGAGATGCCGTCAGAATGATCTTCTAGGAAGTCGACACAGGAGCGCAAGCCTTCACCGGGGCTTGTATCTTTTCCTTCAAGCCATGGTATCGAATATGATACGCAATCCTTCTAGAAACTCCGTCATTCTTTGCCGCGTCCTCACGGTTTTCGCTCAATTGGGTCTTGTCTTTTTCTGGCAAGCTCCTTGCTCGACTCAAAGGTAATATAGTCACGTCTGCCGGAATCATATCGCTGAGTGAATGAGTCCGACCAGCCGGCAAGCAACGATCCAACTGCCCATCTAAGCTAGGATCCAACTTGGGTGCGCACGTCATTCTCACACATGGAGGACCACATGATACTCGTCAAACACATCGGTGTATTCATCTGCGCCCTCGGGATGCTGAGTCTCGTCGACACCATCGTTCACGCGCAACAATGGAACGGCGCAGCAAACCCTAAGGGCGCTATTTGGAGGCCAGGCAATGTAGCTGTCGGCGAAGAACCTCGGCGAGGAGATGACCCAAGGGCCATGATGGAGGTGACCAGGCCTCTCGCCATGTCAAAGGATGTTGATGACCGCTTGTTCAGCGCGAATAGTGTTTTCCAGGATAACACGAGTCCGAAATTTGAAGTGGACACGAGACGAGCCTACGCCGGCGGCGCCAGGAGTAAGGCGGGTATTTTGCCTCTTGATCTGGACTTCGCAGTCCATCGAAGAGCCGTCATCGGCATGGTCAACATCGATCAGATGCCTCGTCCGGACGACTACACGTTGATGGTAGGCGGCAAGATCCTGGCTGAAGAAGTCCGCATCAAGCTGATCAAGGACTGGGCGGACTATGCCTTTGCCAAGGATTATCCGCTGAAAAGTCTGAATGAAGTTGAAGAATTTATTCGCGCCAATCATCACTTGCCGGAAATCCCGAGCGCAGCCGAAGTGGAAAAAACCGGTGTCAGTCTCGGCCACATGCAATCACAACTGCTGCTGAAGGTGGAAGAGCTCACGCTCTACCTGATCCTGCAGAATAAGACCATCGAAACGTTGCAGGCGAAGCTTGCGCGAATGGAACAGAAAGCCAAGTCACAACAATCGACCGGGCATCGCTGATTATTGTCGGCGGCCACAAGCAAGAAGGGAGCGTGACATGAAGGGAATAACGTCATGCGCGATTATGGCGGCCCTACTTGCCATAACGGCGCCCCATGTATACGGAGAATCTGAATTGACGCTTAACCAGACTTTAGACCCGTTTATTATGAAAAAATATGGCCATCAACACAGTGTTGCGCTGACCGATGGCTTTTGGGCGAAAGCCGGGACCGATATCACGGCAACGGTCGGGAACGGTCTGCTTCAGACCTTCAGTGTCGTCGAACCAGATCGTGAATCCGCCGGTCCAGCTTCATATTCCGGGGGAGCCGCGATCGATAACGTGTCGGTCGAAGTGGGGAAGAACGTCGATTTACCTAATCCGGCGAGCTACTACGCGGTCGATGGTATCGGCATCCGTGAGGAAGACGATCAGCCATGCTACCTCTCACTCTGGGGACGGATGGTTGATCCGCGTTACAAGGATCATCTCTTCGCGGGACGGAAGGTAGGCGAATTCCAACTTGCCAAGTGCAACGTGAAGCCTGAAAAAAAGTTCTTAAAAGGGAAGGACGTCTCGATAGGCGAACTCGACCTAAAGGGAGGATTCATCCGCTCGGTTCGCGTCTGCCAGTACGGAGGGCCCATCGGAGGCGGGGTCGATGCCGGTGAACTCAAGGGAATCAGGATTCTCCCCGCCATCGTGTCCGCCAGCGGCGACGTCACTCCGAAAGATCTCAAACCCGAGGAACAGCCGACGCTCGTTCAGCCGCATTGCCCCAAAGACACGATTCTGGCAAACGATCCGACCTCCGCAAGCGGATGGGATTACTGGGTGAGTTGCCCGGCGGATCAGGTTCTCACCGGACTTCAAGTGTACCATCGCGAGAAACAAATTACCGCTTTAGACGTGCGCTGCAAGCGCGTGGGATGGTTCACCGCACCGAAAGAGCCAGTTCAGGATTTGCAGGGCTATTGACCGACTGCCGCGATCACCAAGGCGCACGTGCCATGAAGGGAATCCAAGAATGAAGGAGACGCGATGCCGTGCCGATTATTTTGTCGTATCGTTCATGACGGCTTCAGTTATGCGCAGCCATGCTCTTTCATGGGTCGGACTTCCACGCTGCCGAAGCGGGCGGCCGGAAATTGCGCCGCTACGCGGATGGCGTCGTTCAAGTCGGGGACATCAATCAAAAGAAATCCGCCGAGCTGCTCTTTGGTTTCGGCAAACGGTCCATCGGTGGTCGATGTCTTGCCATCTCGGACCCGCACCGTGGTCGCCGTTTCCACCGGATGGAGCGGAGAGGCGGCGAGCAATCGGCCGGCTTTCTGCAATTTGTCGCAGTAGGCCATGGATTCGTCGGAGATCGCCAATCGTTCGTTGCTCGGAAAGCTGTTGAGAACTTTTTCTTCGACATAGACCAGGCAGAGATATTTCATGTCCGGCTCCTCCTCATGGATGGGTGAATGATCGTTCACATGATAGTCGTCGCAGTAGCCATAAATCGACATCGGCTTCCGCCTAAGATGGAATTCGCTCAAAGTTTCCCTTGACGCTACATATTTGCATATGCAATATTATGCTTGATGAAGCTTGAATTGCCAGAAATGAAACACAATAAAGATATTCTTAAACAGATAGGATGTGAGTGTCTGTTGAGTCGTGTACGTGTACTCAATCGTGTTCTCACAGGGATCTACGATAATGAATTACGTTCTTATGGTCTGAAAGCAACACAACTTAATCTCCTGGTCGTTGTGGCCAGAGTCGGCCCCGTTCGACGTATCGACATTGGGAAGCGTCTTCACCTCGACCCATCAACGCTGACCAGGAATCTCAAGATAATGCTGACCAATGGTTGGATAGAAGAGCTTATAGATGGAGAAGACGGTCGAGGCTCGCCGTTGCAGGTCACAGCAAAAGGTCGTGATCTTCTGAATCAAATCGTTCCGTCTTGGCGAAAGGCGCAGGATCGTGCGCGAAAGCTGATCGGGGATGAGGGTGAGACACTTTTGAAAAGTCTCGGAGCGAGCAAGTTCGGACTTCCGCTGGGGTGAGTTTTTTTGAAAATGTAATTGCATATACAAATTCATGCCATTTGCATTTTCTGCGCACGAAACCAAAGAGGAGAGACGACATGACAAAACCAAGAAAGTTGATCACGGCAGCGCCCCGACCAACCGGGTTCCAAGCCACATTGCTACAGCTCGAGAAGAGGGCCCTGATGTGTGCTTATGCAAAACGACGAGCGGACCTCTGGCGGTCTTCAATCTTCGAAGACAGAGACGGACCATTGTCGTCGATCGTGAGCGTGCAAGGCAAATTCCTTGCTTGCCTGCTGCTGCCGCTCATGATGTTTCTTGGGTGTACTCCTCAAGACAGACAACCCCAGCAGATTGCACGGCCCGTGAAGGTCGTTCGAATCGTTGATCAGACTGACAGCGTGATGAGTTTCGCCGGGGAAGTACGGGCACGATACGAGACGACCTTAGCCTTCCGGGTATCGGGCAAAATGATTCACCGCCCCGTTGAGGTGGGAGATCGCGTGCACAAAGGTCAGCGCTTAGCGAGGCTTGATTTCAACGATTATCAACTTGGAACGGACGCGCTGAACGCCCAGCTTAAATCCGCCCAGGCCGAACGGGATTTCGCCCGGGATGATCTGGCACGTTACCGTGAACTCCTGAACCTCCGTGTCATTAGTCCAGCCGAGTTCGACCGGCATGAAACCGCGTACATCACCGCGCGGGAACGGGTCGCGGCGCTGAACGCTCAACTGAGCCAAGCGACCAACCAATTGCAGTACACCGACCTCCTGGCGGACCGGGACGGCGTGGTGACGGCGCTGGAAGCCGAGATCGGGCAGGTGGTGGCTGCCGGTCAGCCGGTCGTCAAGCTGGCCCGGCTTGATGAGAAGGAAATTCATATCGATATCCCCGAGCAACGAGTGGCTGGGATCGAACTCCATCAGAAAGTCCGCGTGACCTTGTGGGCCGACGGCGGGAGGCAAATCACGGCACATATTCGCGAGATCGCGGCGGCGGCCGACCCGGCCAGCCGCACCTATCGCGTCAAGGCGACATTGCTTGAGGGGCAGGATGAAGCACGGCTCGGTAAGACGGCGACGGTGTGGATTCCGTTGGCTACCCCATCTCGCATCGCCGTGCCGCTCTCGGCCGTGTTCACCCCTCAGAACGAGCCTGGACGGCCGCGTGTGTGGCTGGTGGACGAGCAGGCCGGCACGGTCAGATCCGTGCCGGTTCAGCTGGGCGAGGCACTGGACGGAGAGCGCATTGTCGTCGGGGGAGTCCGGTCCGGACAATTGGTCGTCAGTGCCGGAGTCCAGCGTCTGGCTGAGGGACAGGCAGTGCGCGTGCCGGAACAGGTCGCGACGGCCGCGCAAGGCTCGGTCGCCGAAGGCAAGGAGGATCAGCCATGAAGGACTTCAATCTGAGCGCGTGGGCACTCGAACATCGCTCCATCACCGGATTTTTCATGGCACTGGTGCTGCTCGGAGGAATGGTCGCCTATTTCCAGCTGGGACAAAGGGAAGACCCGGCGTTCACTTTCCGGGTGATGGTTGTGAAAACCCTCTACCCCGGGGCAACCGCGCTGGAAACAGAGCAACAGGTAACCGACCGCCTGGAAAAGAAAATCCAGGAACTGCCGAATTTGGACTTCTTGCGCAGCTACTCGAAATCCGGCGAATCGGTCATTTTTGTCACACCCCGTGAAGACACGCCGCCTAAAGAAATTCCCGATCTCTGGTATCAAGTGCGCAAGAAAGTCGGTGACATCCGCATGAGCTTGCCGCCCGGCATCGTCGGCCCTTTCTTCAATGACGAGTTCGGCGATACCTACAGCCTGCTCTACGCCTTTTCCGGGGAAGGCTTCAGCTACGCCGAGCTGAAAGCTGCGGCAGATTCGGCTCGACAGCAAATCTTGCGTGTCAAGAATGTCGAGAAGGTCGATCTCATCGGCGCCCAGGATGAAAAGATTTACGTGGAGTTTTCCGACAAGAAGCTGGCCGAACTGGGTCTGGATGCCGCGACGGTCGCTCAAGTACTCCAGGCGCAGAATGGCATGGCGCCGGCGGGAACGGTGTTTTCTTCACAGCGCAATCTCCCCATACGACTGACTGGCCCATTCGACTCGGTGGATAGCGTGGCCAACCTGGCTGTACGCCTCGAAGGCCGGACCATCAGGGTCAGCGATTTCGCCAAGGTCACGCGCGGCTACACCGATCCGCCGGAATTCAAGATGCGCTTCAACGGCAAGGAAGCCATCGGCCTCGGCGTCACCATGAACAATAAAGGAGATGTGCTGGAACTGGGCAAAGCACTTGAAACCGCCATGACTCGGATCGAGGGGGAACTCCCGTTGGGCGTCGAGGTCGAGCGGGTCGCCGATCAATCGCGCGTGGTCAAAACGGCCATCGGCGAATTTCTGCGCACTTTCTTCGAGGCGCTGGCGGCGGTGCTGCTCGTCAGCTTCCTGAGTCTCGGATTTCGCACCGGCTCCGTCGTCGCGCTTACCGTGCCCTTGGTTCTGGCCGGAACGTTGCTGTGCATGTGGCTTTTTGACATGGAAATCCATCGCATCTCGCTGGGCGCCTTGATTCTCGGATTGGGTCTTCTGGTGGACGACGCCATGATTGCGATCGAGATGATGGCGCGCAAACTCGAAGAGGGGTGGGATCGGATGCGCGCCGCGACTTTTGCGTACCGCGCCACAGCCTTCCCCATGCTGACCGGCACCCTGATCACCGTCGCGGGCTTCCTGCCGGTGGGCTTGGCGAGATCCCAAGCCGGCGAGTACACCGTGGCGATTTTTCAGGTGATGGCCATCTCGCTGTTCCTGTCGTGGATCGGTGCGGTGGTCTTCACACCCTATCTGGGCTTTCTGATGCTCAAGTCTAAGGCCGACGGGCTCACCCCCGGCCACGACCTTTTTGACACGCCTTTTTATAACCGTCTGCGCCGTTGGGTGGATCGTTGCGTGGAACATCGCAAGACGGTGATCATCGGCACGGTGGCGCTGTTCGGCGTCGGCGTCGCGACTTTGACCCAAGTCCCTGAACAGTTTTTCCCGCTGTCCAATCGGCCGGAAGTCATCATCGACCTGTGGCTGCCGGAGGGCAGTGCCCTCGCGCAAACCGAAGCGATTGCCAAGCAAATGGAGACGCTGCTTGCCAAGGACGAGGATGTGGTGAATTACGCGGCATATATCGGCGGCGGCACCCCAAGGTTTTTCCTGCTGATCGTGCAACAACTGGTCAATACCAACCTCGCCGAATTCGTCGTGATGACCCGTGACAACGTGGCCCGCGAACGGGTCATGCAACGCATCCGTCTGGCCTTCGCCACGGATTTCCCGGAAGTGCGGGGTCGCGTCATGCGGCTCAATGTCGGGCCGCCGATGGACTATCCGCTCGTGTTCAGGGTGTTCGGTGAAGATCCCAAGATCGTTCGGACCATCGCCGACCGGGTGGCCGAGGTCGTGCGCGCCAACCCCAACGCGGTGGATGTGAACGACGACTGGCACGATCGCATTCCTTCGTCTCGTCTCGTCCTCGATCAGGACAAGGCGCGTGCACTCGGCGTCTCGACTGTAAGCTTGTCGCAAGCCTTGCAAGCTCACTATACGGGAATTCCCGTCGGACAGTTCCGCGAGGACGACAAGCTCATCGACATCGTCTGGAGGGCGCAAAAAAACTTGCGAGGCGCCGCCGACGAGTTGCCCGATGTGGCGGTGCGAACGGCCAACGGACAATCGGTGCCGCTGGCGCAACTGTTCAAATCCCAAACCGTTTTCGAGGATGGCGTCCGTTGGCGTCGTAACCGCTTCCCGGCGATTTCAGTGCGGGCCGACGTGGTAGACGGCATGCTGGCGCCCGATGTAGCAACGCAGATCGTTCCGAAGCTCGAGCCCATCAAAGACAGTCTCCCCGCCGGCTATTTCATCGAAACCGGCGCGGCCAAGGAAGACGCTTGGATCGCTCAGAAGTCGATCCTGATCTGGATTCCGCTGGTCGTGATCGTCACGCTCATTCTGCTGATGATGCAGTTACAGAACCTGTCCCGAACGTTCCTGGTGTTCGTCACGGCTCCTTTGGGTGTGATCGGGTCCGCATTCGCCCTGTTGCTGTTCGGCGCTCCCTTCGGTTTCGTAGCCCTGCTCGGCATTATCGCCCTGGCCGGCATGATCATGCGCAATTCGGTGATCCTCGTGGATCAGATCGAGCAGGACGAAAAGGCCGGCCGGGATACCTGGACCGCCATCGTGGAATCGACCGTCCGGCGTTTCCGTCCCATCCTGTTGACTGCAGCGGCGGCTATCCTGGCGATGATTCCGTTGTCGCGCAACGATTTCTTCGGACCGCAGGCTATCGCCATCATGGGCGGACTCACGATCGCGACCGTACTCACCGTGTTCTTCCTGCCCGCGTTGTATGCAGCCTGGTTTCGGGTCACACGGAACCAGGCTCATGCAGATGCGTCGCCGGCAGGGTCGAATGACATTCTATTTCCCAGGGATTCAATAATTGTTGACGGACCGATTGCCGTGACGACGCGCTCTTCAATACCAATCGTCGTTCTGACGATCGTCATGTTAGGGGGCTGTACCCCGACGCGTGTGAGTGATCGGGTACTATTATCGACTCCGACGGATTGGAATCATGCCCCAGTTGTTCAAGACACTTCCAATCAGGCCGATCTCAAAGAATGGTGGCGAGGATTTCACGATCCACTTCTGAACGAGTTGATCAGCCAAGCATTAGTCGCTAACCACGATCTGAGAATTGCAACGGCTCGCGTTCGCGAGGCCAACGCGATGGTCACTGTTGCGGAATCAGCCCTCTACCCCAGTGTTGATTTCTTTTCCTTTGGCGGACGAGAAAAGCGGATTGACCGGATCATCGCAGTTCCTGGTGATCAAGGGCCGCAGCTGGTCGTACCCACCGCCAATGTCGGCACCGGTGGCCTTGCTGCACGGTGGGAGGTCGATGTGTTCGGTGCGAGGCATCTTGAAGCCGAGGCGACGGGTGCTCAGGCGGTTGGAACTGAAGAGGAACGGCATGGAGTACAGGTGGGATTGATCGCTCAGGTGGCGACGAACTATCTGGAACTACGCGGCGCACAGGAACGGACTGCGATCCTGCGCGAAAACATCGACATCCAGCGGGAAAGGCTCAGAGCGCTACAGGCCTTTTATCGTGCGGGTGTAACGAAAGAAACCGACGTTTCCAGGCAGGAAGCCTTACTGCATAGCACCGAGAGTGCGCTCCCGGGATTGAAGGCAGCAGAGACAACGCTCATCCATCGCCTCAGTGTGTTGCTGGGCGAATCTCCGGCGAAACTGGAACCCCGGCTTGTTGCTGCAACCGCCCATCCTTCCGACCTGCCGGGTATCCCGAACATGTTGCCTTCAAGCCTACTCCTACAACGGCCTGATCTGCGTCTCGCGCAAACCGAAGTAAGTGCGGCGGCGGCCAGCCTTGGCGCAGCGCGGGCCGATTTGTTCCCAAAGGTGGTCCTGTCGGCGAGCGGTGGGATCGGCGCACTGGCCGTCGGCGGATTTCCGACTCTGGTGGAGAGTGTGTATGCGATGGGTGCGGGCCTCACGGCTCCGATATTCAATGCGGGACGCATTCGTGCTCATATCGCTGCCGCCGACGCGCGGCTGGATCAAGTCGCGGCGAAGTACGAAAAAACATTCCTCCTCGCCATGGAAGACGTGGAAAACGCCTTTGTCGCCCATACCTCGTCGAAGGAGCGCCGCGATCAACTATTGAAGGCCGAAACAGCGGCAGAGAAAACGTATCGATTCTCCGAAGCCTTGTATCAGAGGGGAGCGAGTGATTATTTATCCGTGCTGGATGCTCAGCGCACCAAACTTTCAATCAACGACGAGCGGGTCAAAGCTGAGACCGCCGTTCGTGTCTCCTTGGTCTCGCTTTCCAGGGCCTTTGGCGGCGGTTGGGCCGTGGACAGCTCAGTAAGCCGAAGAACTGAATAACGACCCGTGAAAATGACAGAGAAGAAGTCGTGCGGTTCCAAAAACGTAAATCGGTGAACCCAGGGTGCCGTAAGAAGTAGAGAGCCGGATCGAGCTGAGTTCTTTGCTGCTAGGTCACGGCAACGGTCTTCTGCCGAAACAGAATAGTCACAATTTGGCGGTTGAGGCTAGGCGCTCTCGTCACCGACGGTGGGATAGTCGGGCAAGAGGCGCGATTGGTATTGAGTGATGTTGAATGACGCGCGCAGGCGACTGACGAACATACACGTCGCCAAGAAAATGGAAAGTGGGTGGAATACCGCTTGACGGCGAGGCGGAACGACGGTATCCCAGTGGCTATGAATCAGCCTTCCTCTACGTTGGCCTATGGATCGATCGTGCTGGCGGCGGTCCTCTGGGGTGGCTCGATCGTGGCGCAGAAGATGGCTCTTGGGTCGTTCTCCGCCGTCGAGGCCTCGGTTTTTCGTGACATCGGAGGACTGGCGATCCTTCTTGCGACCTGGTGGTCGAAAGAAGGCGGGGCGATCAGGATCAGCCGCGCCGACATGGGGTTGCTGGGGCTTCTCGGGCTTGGTGTGTTGGGGAACCATCTCCTCATTCTCATGGGGCTCAACTATGTCAGTGGAGCGGTCGGTGGCGTGATCATCGGGTCGAGCCCCGTCGTGACATCCCTGCTTTCGGCCATGTTGATTCGTGACGTGCCGTTGCGCGCGGTGTGGGCCGGCGCGCTGCTGTCGTTCGCGGGGGTTGGATTGGTCTCCGTGTCCGGCTTTCAAGCGGCCGGCGAACACCCGCTACTTGGGAGCGCGTTGGTCTTTCTCGGCGTCGTGAGCTGGGCACTTTATAGTATCGGCAGCCGCGCGCTCATGGAGCGGATGTCGGCGCTGACCGTCAATTGGACGAGCCTGATGGTTGCCACGGTCCTTCAGATCCCGCTGCTATGGACGGACCAAAAGATGATGGTCGCCGGTGTCGCTTCAGTGACGGTGTCTGATTGGCTGGCCCTCGGCTACCTCGTCGTCTTTGCGACGGCTGTGGCGCAACAGGCCTGGTTGTTCGGCGTGAAAGGCATCGGTCCTTCACGGGCTTCGGTCTTGGGCAATCTGACGCCGGTTGCAGCCATTGGGTTATCGGCCTTGATTCTGAGAGAATCCGTCGGACTCGTTGAAATGATCGGCATTGCTTTGATCCTGGCCGGCGTGTGGGTCGTGAACCGGCAAACGGCCCAGAAAAATAACTAGATGGTGGTTCCACCGAGCCGGGCTCGATCCTGATTCTTGTTTTAGGGTATCATGCCTGGTCTGACGGCAGAGGCGGTTGTTGCTTCGCTGTTCAGCTATCGTCGGACGACAGGCGGTCATGTCGTATCAGATCGCGGACTGTCATGAACAGTAACTATGCCCGAGCGCTGATTCCGTTGATCCTGGCAGGGACGTTCCTTCTCGATGTGTTCATGCCGTGGGGATATGCGGTCTGGGTCGTCGGGGATGTCTTCGGCGCCTTCTTGACTCTCTGGATCGAGTGGCCGATTGCCCCGTATCTTGTCGCGGCCGTCGGGACTGTTCTCGCGTACATGGGGCATACGCTGTCTCCTCCGGTCATTCCGGTCGACATTGCCGGCTTCAATCGCGTCGTGGGCATCGGCCTTCTGTGGATTATGGCATGGCTCGTGGTGCGGGGGAGAAAGGCGAAACTCGACGATGCCACCAGACGGCTGGGCGCGATCGTGGAGAGCAGCAGCGATGCCATTTTGAGCGTGACCCCCGACGGATTCGTGACGTCGTGGAACGCCGGGGCGGAGCGTATCTTCGGGTATACCGCCAACGAGATGATCGGCCGTTCGATCCTCACGATTATTCCGGCTCATCTCTACCGGGACAGAGCCTGGGAGCTGGCCACGGTGCGGGGAATGTATGACATTCAAGCCTATGATGCCGTACGCTTGACCAAGGACGGCCGATGCATCGATGTGTCGGTGACACTCTCGCCGCTCAAAGACGCGGTCGGTCAGTTCGTGGGGGTATCGAAAGTCATCCGCGACATCAGCGAACGGAAGCGAGGGGAGACGCTCTTGCAACAGGCGCATGAAGCGCTGGAAATAAAGGTTCAAGAACGAACCGCCGAATTGAGCGCCGCCAACCATTCCCTGCGGATACTTTCGAAGCGATTGATGCAAGTCCAGGAAGAGGAGCGGAGTCGGCTCGCGCGCGATCTGCACGACGAAGTGGGGCAGTTGTTGACGGCATTGAAGATCGACTTGCAAGACATCCAGCACGGCGAGGTCGGGGAGGCCCGTTTCGACTCTCTGACGGATAGCCTGGAGCTGGTGGATCGCCTGCTGACTCAAGTGCGGAGCCTGGCGTTGGATCTCCGGCCGTCTCTTCTCGACGATTTGGGTCTCGTCCCGGCGCTCCGGTGGTATGTGAATCGGCAGGCAGAGCGGAACGGGTGGATCCTGTCACTCTCTCTCGAGAGAATCGAACGCATCCCGACTCCTATCGAGGTCGGCTGCTTTCGGGTCGTGCAGGAAGCCCTGACCAATATCGCGAAGTATGCGAAGGCGAAAACGGTCGATCTGACATTGTGCCGGCAGGACCAGGATATCACGCTTATCATCCGAGACGACGGTGTCGGATTCGACGTCATGTTGGCAAAACAGCGCGCACTGGGCGGAGAAAGCATCGGATTGCTCGGCCTGGAAGAGCGTGTGCGCCTGGCCGGCGGCAGCTTCATCATTTCCTCAGTGCCGGGCGAAGGAACCAGGCTTGAGTTGTGCTTTCCGCTCACAGAGCACGAGCAGACCAAGCCGCACGCGACGGTTGAGGTGGCATCGCCATGAGTCATCTCCGGCTTCTTCTTGTAGAAGATCATGCGTTGGTCAGGGCGGGCATGCGGGCCCTCCTGCAGAAAATCGAAGGGATCGAAGTTGTCGCGGATGTCGGTGATGGGTGGGAAGCCATCAAGTCCGTGCAAACGGAGGCTCCCGATCTCGTCCTGATGGATATTGCGATGCCCGGATTGAACGGACTCGATGCGACTGCCCGGATCGTCAAGGAATCGTCGACTACGCGGGTCATTCTGCTGTCGATGTACGCCAATGAAGAATACCTCCGGCAAGCGTTGCAGGTAGGCGCTTCAGGCTATCTCTTGAAAGGCGCGGAATTGGCTGAACTTGAGTTGGCCCTCAAGACGGTCGCCAAGGGGGAGAAGTATCTGACCCCGGCGGTCGTGAAGTATGCCATCGAAGCCTACCGCGAGAAATCTGAAGGGCCGGCAGATCCGTTGGCCAAACTGAGCATGCGCCAGCGCGAAATCCTCCAGCTCGTCGCGGAAGGGCAAACGACGAAAGATATCGCCCAACGCTTGAACTTGAGTGTGAAAACCGTCGAAACCCACCGCAGCCAATTGATGGAACGGCTCGACATTCACGATGTGCCCGGGCTCGTCCGTTTCGCGATGCGTGTCGGAATGATCCAGCCCTACTCCTAGTTCTTCGCCGATTCATCTGCTTTCACGTTCTTTCAGTACGCTCGAGGATCCCTCTCAGGGATCTCCCGCCGTTCTTTCAGGATTTCCCTGATAGGTCTCCACCGTCTATTGTGCGATACCGGACACCACAACATGGGCAGAATGATTCGCGCCGCATTCGATGAAGAAACAGGCACAAGGAAGGCTATCGACTCATTAGAGATGGACAAGCGTCTCAACCGGCAGTAGGCAACTCACGGCAGACTAACGAAGGAGTGAGATACGATGAACACGAAGACCCCACAGGCAGCACCAGCAGGCACGGACACGGGCGTGGCGACCGACGCGCCGGGGTCCTCACGGCGGGAGTTTCTCGGGCAGAGCGGGCGCGTGGCGGCGGGCGTCGGCGTGGCGGCGCTCGTGGGCAATTTGGGCCAGTACGCCCTGTCGTATGCGGCGGGCGGCCCGCCGATCAAGATCGGCGTGTTGCATTCGTTGAGCGGGACCATGGCGATCAGCGAAGTGTCGTTGCGGGATGTGGTGCTGATGGCCGTGGAGGAGATCAACAAGGCGGGGGGGGGTGATGGGCCGACCGGTGGAGGCGAAAGTCGTCGATCCCGCGTCGAACTGGGACCTCTTCGCCGAAAAAGCCAAGCAGCTGCTGTTGGAAGACAAAGTGTCGGTGGTGTTCGGCTGCTGGACGTCGGTCAGCCGCAAATCCGTGTTGCCGGTGTTTGAAAAGAACAACGGGTTGCTCTTCTATCCCGTCCAGTACGAAGGCGAAGAGTGCTCGCGCAACGTGTTCTATACCGGCGCGGCGGTCAATCAACAGGCGGCCCCGGCGGTGGAATATTTGATGAGCCCCGAGGGCGGGGGCTACAAGAAGTTTTATCTGCTCGGGACCGACTACGTTTATCCGCGCACGACCAACAAGATCTTGCGGGCCATGTTATTGGCGAAGGGCGTGCCGGCGGCCAACATCGGCGAAGAATACACGCCGTTTCATCACCAGGACTATCAAACCATTTGCGGCACGATCAAGAAGTTCGCCGCCGGGGGGGGCGCGGCCGTCATCAGCACCATCAACGGGGACAGCAACGTGCCGTTCTATAAAGAGTTCGGCAATCAAGGGTTGCGCGCCGAAGACGCGCCGATCATGGCGTTCAGCGTGGCGGAGGATGAGTTGCGCGGCATGGACACGAGCGCGCTGGTCGGGCACTTGGCGGCCTGGAATTATTACCAAAGCGTGGACACGCCGCAAAACAAGAAGTTCGTGGCGAACTTCAAGGCGTATTGCAAGAAGAACAACCTGCCCGATGGGGAGAATCGGGTCACCGACGACCCCATCGAAGCCGCGTACTTCGGCGTCTACGTGTGGAAGCAAGCCGTGGAAAAAGCGGGATCGATCGAGGTGGACAAGGTGCGCAAGGCGGTCTACGGGCAAAAGTTCCTGGCGCCGGGCGGGCAGATCATGATGGATGAGGCCAATCAGCATACGCACAAGCCGGTGCTGATCGGCGAAATTCTGAAGAACGGTCAGTTCAAGACGATTTGGCGGTCCAAGGG
>NZ_CZPZ01000018.1 GCF_001458775.1 Candidatus Nitrospira nitrificans | reverse complement strand
ATTGTTTCGCCAATTCCAACACGCCAACCTTCGCCCGGATAATTTTCTGTTCGGTGGTCATCGTCCGCACTCCTTTCGTGAAGGCGAGGACTCTACCGGACTGTCAGATTAAGTTCTAGCACTTACAGCTGAGCGGCTAAGAGAATTGGCTAGCTAGCAACTCGTTCCGGCTTCTTCGCTACCCTGATCCGGACTGTTCCCCGCCGCCCGGTTGGAGCCACGCGAACTGTCACTTCTACATCTTGTCCTAGCAGCGAAGGAAAATGCACCAGGCACTCGATAGAAAAGCCCGCATCTGACCAACCAGAAGCTTTTACACCTCAGCTTGGTTACTCCCCAACTGTGCCGCCGCTCCGACCTGTTTCCAACCTCAACCCTTGATGGGTGTCGGCAACGTAGCTGGGTGGTATTCTTGACTCTCTGCCAAGTGGGGCCTACACTTTGGGCCAAGTATTGAGAGGGCACATATGCCAACAGTGAAGAAGCAAGCGCTGGAGATGATGAAGAAGTTGCCGGAGAAATCCACATGGGACGATATCATGTACGAGATTTACGTCCGGAAGAAGATTGAAGCCGGTATTCAGGCGGCAGATGAAGGGAAAGTGGTGCCGCATGGCGCCGTAAGAAAACGCTTTCTCAAGAAATGACCCGCATCGAGTGGACTGAGCCCGCCGTTTCTGATCTCGAGAATATCCAAGACTACATTGCCAGAGACTCTGCTGAGTATGCTGATGCCATCGTTGAGCGTCTCATCCTCTCGGTTGATCGGCTTGCCTCATTCCCTGAAAGTGGCCGACTTGTTCCTGAAGCATCCGATCCAAAGATTCGTGAGCTCCTTGTCCAAAGCTATCGAGTGATCTATCGGTTGAAGAAAGGGTCTGCTCAGATTCTGGCGATCGTCCATGGGGCGAGAAATCTCTCCGGTATGAAGCCCAAACCTTGGGCAAACAAGTAATCAACATCCTTGTGTGGTGCTGTCCTCAGCAACCATCAAACATCCGAAGCTGGTCCGGATGTGAGGTCCCGCGTCTCCACGTCAGAAGCGTAGGCTCCTTCTTGAGTTTGGCGAACGGTGGGCTCGATGCCAGTAAGACCTGCGCGGAGATCCATGGTCCGATCAGGTCGAAGTGGGCTAGATCTGTTTCTCGAAGGTTCACGCTCCACTCCGAACCACGTCTGTTCCTTCTTCCCGCTGGACGACTAAGATACCGCAACTGAAAGAACCACTCCCCTGACAAGCTTGTCCCGATGCGGTGAACCACGGCGATAAGACCCCTCCGGTCACCGGCTGTTTGCAGAAGGTAGACGCCGAGAGCAATTTCTTCACGACCCATGATGTATCCGATGGTTACACGAGTATTGCTCAAAGGTCAAGCCGAGAGTGGGAAGGAGAGCGAACTCCTCTCATCGTCAGCATTGAGGTCAAGGCGGACTTGGCAGCAGAGCTGAATTCTTGACTCTCTGTCGGGCGAAGCCTACGGTACGCTGATGAAACAAGTCTTCGTCTCTCAGAGCTTGATCGAGGTTGAGATGCGCAAGGAGCAGCTTGAGCAGGCCGGCATCCGGTGCATGATCAAGAACCAGCGTTCCTCAGGACTTGCCGGAGAGATTCCCTTTGTAGAGATTTTCCCGGAGCTGTGGGTACTCCAAGAGCGGGATTACGATCAGGCACGCCGGCTACATGAAGAAGGCACTGAGTTGTCGCCGATGCGCCAAGACTTCTGGACATGCTCAGGATGCGGCGAGCGTCATGAAGGTCAGTTTGGCGTCTGCTGGAAGTGCGGACAGGAAAAACCCTCGTCGTGATTTTTCCGGCAACCTTCTACCCGTCACTTCTTCTTGCAGACGAATTTCCAGACGGATTGAGCGAGAGTCCCTGGTGGAATGGGTGCCCAGGCTGACTCGCCTGACTTCCGATAAATCACGTCGCCAGTTCCCATGCTTCCCGCAAACTGTTCTACCGCCACCAGCCGAAAGCGCTTTTTGGCGCAATCGTGTTCTTCCTGGGCACGAACGGATAAGAATGTTTTGAAGCCTCTGGTGCGAGCGGTTTTCAAATCGTCTAAGATCCGGACTCGTACCAACTCACCGCTCCGCTTGATGGTTTCTGAATCGAAATAGACCGTTGCCTTGTCGTTACCATCGATCAACAGCCATTCCGCAAATGCAGGAGCCTCGCTCAGCGATTGGGACGCAACCAGGAGCGAGAAAATCAAAGGAACACTGCGGAAGAAGCAACCAGTGAGCAACACAAATCCGTCACGAAAGACGAACGCACCGAAAGTGGGGCACCACGGCTTGGCTAGGCTGATCTCTTTACGCCGTCGGCCAAACCTCATAAACGACGGTTCCGATCGCTGAGGCTTGGGCTTGTTCCCAAAGGCGCCGGCCGACTGGTCGGAGGGCAGTCACAATTCCTTGTCGGCAGGAAAGCCATGACTCAAACTCTTATTGTTGGGGGCAGGGCACTGGCACACATGCCGCGCAGAAAACCAGAACCATAGGTAGTCGATCGATTCAGGGCTTCTGGCCGTTTTCGTCCACTCTTTTCAAGCAATCGTTAAACGCCCCTCGCCGTTGGACGAACGACCAGAAGAGTTTATAACGATTGAGCATCTCCAATTGCTCCACATATTCGTTACATTGCTTCGCCTTCCAAGCCTCTACATTCTCCGGAGGCGCTGTAACGACCCATGCCCCCCCTACCAGGACCAAAATAGCCAGGGCCACGCTCCCGACGAGCACAATTCCTTTCTTGGCGTTCATGAATCCCTCTTTCAGTATATTGAAGGTCAAAAAACCCGCTGAGTCTTTTCGCCTGATCCTACCCGTTGATGGTGCCGGAGACCGGGATCGAACCGGTACGGGCCTTTTGAGCCCGAGGGATTTTAAGTCCCTTGCGTCTGCCTATTCCGCCACTCCGGCGCGAGGCGGATTTTAACATAGCGCACATGGCTCACAGCCACTTTTCTCTTGCCTTACCGAACATAACTGCACCCCAAGCGCGCAAGCCTCCGCACGCGCTAGCTTCAGCCAATCTTCCAGAAGAATCTTCCAGAAATTACCCGTCTCGTTGAGCTACAATATGAAGAAAAAACGACTGGGTATCGGTGACGCAATAGTCATGTGGCGAGGTAATCAGCTGAGAACACACGCTTCCGGTTGCTTCATTGGGGTTTTGGTACTCACGATGGCACTGCCAACCGGAGTGGCTGCCCAAGAAGCGGTACTCGATATCCTCCCGCTTCGTCCGTTCAGTTTCGACGTGTCATTCAACGATCGCAGCTTCGCGCCCACTCGCAGAATCATCGCCGTTCAAGCTGGAATCACTGCCCTTCGCTATGGCCCCCTTGAATTGAGAGGCATCTACCAATATTACAGTCACCATACGCCGTCCTTTATCACCGATCAACATTCGTTGTATGCGAATCCCCGTTGGAATAATTTCATCGATTTGTTGGATTTCCCCAGTGGCAAACCACTCAGTCGCCTCCTGCGACACGTTCTTTTCGGACCACTTGAGCACCGGGCGGTACCTTATGTCGGAGCGATGCTGGGAGGAACCCTGCCGGGGAGAGGAGCACTTTCACCAGGCTACCTATATGGAGGTCAAATCGGCGTACGATTTCCTGTTGCCCAGGGGTTTTCCGTCGATATGGGACTTCAATACACACGATTCGAAATTGATTTCCAGGGCAAGTCCGACTTGTCACGACAATGGCTCTTCACCATCGGCGTTCGGTTTTAAGCCGATGGCTCTTTATCTTTAGACATGCCAAGACGTGGAGGATATGGGACGTGCGCCTTTGCGCCATCAAAAGATTCCTTGGTTCGCTTATCCTGACGACGCTGGGCATTCTTCTGCAAGGATGCGGGCTTGTGTATGACGCCGTTGAGCTCGTCCATCCGCTGACCCGTGATGAGCTGTCTACGATCTGCGCGCGGGGGCGATTGCGCGTCGGGATTTCGGTTGAGCCGTTTCGTCCGTTCGTTTTTTCCGCCATGTATACCGACGAAGGCATTCGGGTCACGGGTTTGGATATCGAGTTGATTCGGGAGGTCGCCGACGCGCTCACGTCCTACTGCGGCGGACCGACCCCCGTCGTTCCAACCCTGCACGTCACTCGCTTCCCTGATCTGTTCATCAAGATGAATGAAGGCCAGCTCGATCTCTTTGTCTCCTCCGTCAGCGGCACCGTTCCCGGCACGAGGCCGACGGGCCTGTGGTTCTCCGCTCCATATTTCCGTGACGACGGGATCGCCGCCATCATCCAAAAGCCTGAAGTGACGGAACGCGTGCGAGCACAATTTCAAAAACACAACGGGAATGATACGCTTGCAGCCGTCCAGGAAAGCTTTGCCGGCTTGACCGTGGCGGTTCAGAAGGGAAGATCCTCTCACCTCTATGCCGAAGCCAACCTCGCGCGGATCCGCATGGTCATCTGCGATTCGCTTCCCGCCTCGATCGAAACAAAGGACCCGGCGATCGATGTCATCCTGACCAACCATTCCATCCTCGAATATGTCACGAAACGGGTCTGGCAGAATTGGCGGCTCGTGTCACGCCCCAACGGGACTCCCTTGATTCTGACTCATGAGGACCTTTCCATCGTGACAAGCGAAGAGCATAGGCGCTTACAATGGTTTTTGAACAACTTGCTCTTTCGTTTGGAAGAATCGGGACGGTTGAAACAGATGCGAACCCGATGGATCGAGATGGAGTATGCGCCCACCCGGCGGGCGACAACGGAAGGGTTGCCGCTTGAGGTCACACAAGTTCCCGACCATTATGATCAAGGCCAGTGCCGTCCTGCGGAGAAGCAATGAGAAGGCAGAGGTGTTCATGATCGTCCCGTCGAAAGTATTACTACCCGTTGGTTTGATCTTGTCGCTTCTATGTCCCCAGATCGGTTGGACACAGGACTCGCACAAGGAGATCGAACAGACCGCGCAGCTCCTGACAACTCTGCTCAATGCAGGGCGTGTCGTCGTCGAACGGAATCAATCATTGATCAACGATCCGGCCCAAGGCGATAAGGGATTCACGCCCGAGGTCTTTGAACGGCTTATGCTGGACGAATTTTTTCATCAGACCGGGATTGATTTGAAACACCCTCCCTCATCTTTACCTGCTCTTGCCAAAGAGCTCTTGGCCGCGCTGATCCTCGCGAGCAAAGAGGTGGTCCGGGACGCACAGTTCGTGATCAACCAGCGCGGGATCGGATATAAGAATTTTATCCCGGCGACGTTCGGCAGCCAGGCGGCACGGAAGTTTTCCAATCGATCACGCGTGACGATCAAGCAGACGACCCTCAACCCGAGAAACTTGAAGAATAGTCCGGATACGTACGAGGAAATGATACTGGCGCGGCTTGCGACTCTACCGGCCTCGACTACTCCGGTCGTCGAATGGATCGACGGCGGAAGGTTACTCAGAACAGTGATGCCGATCTATTACACGGAGGATTGTCTCGCCTGCCATGGAAACCCCAAAGGGATCCTCGATATTTCAGGCTATCCGCGAGAAGGCGCTCAGGTGGGAGAACTGGCTGGGGCCATCAGTATTCAAATCCCCTCGGACCATCGGTAGCAGTCAGCCCGTGCCGACGGAGGAGAGCGACGGGGTGATCCGCTACCGATGATCGTCGAGAAGCTTAGTTCATGACCGCGGTCAATTGAGGCCTCGACTCCTCAGAGCTCTTGCCTTTTGCCGATTTCCGGTCCAGCACTTCCTCCACCCCGGACTTGACGGCCCGGCCCCATCGGCTGGTCTGCACCTGCGCCTTGCGGGCATACCGGCCGATGCTTCGACGAGTTTCCACGCCGGTCTGTGGAGCGAACAGGAGCCCGAGTCCCGCTCCGATGACCGCCCCACCGGCGATGAATGCTGCTGCCTTGGCGACCTGATTCCCCTGCTCCGACATGGTGAACCTCCTCATGTGGTAAATGAGCCGGAAGATCCTTTAAAAACTCTTCTATGCCACGATCCTTCAGCATGCTCTGTGCCAGGACCTGAATAGGCGTAAAAGAGACGATTCCCCTGAGAAATCGCAGGAAGCGTTTTTTGGCAATGAGGAGTGACTAATTTTGGGTCTCTTTTTCTCGACAGGCCGGGACACAGTCGTTTCAGAAAACCAACACTTGAGATCTTCGCATGCGTGCAAATCAGCTATGGAAGCCGATTTGACGGCTATAAACTTTAGCTGTTTCTAATCTTTGTCGCGCTTGCATTGATACGTAAGGCCCCGTATGATCCACCGGCAAGTTTTGCCGCGCGACGCAAAGGGTGCCGCAGATGATCCAAGATTCGTGTTCCTCTCGTGATAGGAGCGCCGCCGCACAAAGGACTATTCTGGAAGCACCGTAATGCCCCTCCCAGCCGCCATCCCCTACCCCAATATCGACCCAGTCCTTGTGGCGCTCGGCCCCATCCAGCTCCGCTGGTACGGACTGATGTACCTGATCGGCCTGACCGTGGCGTACTTCCTTATTCAACATAAAGTCGCCCAAAAAGGGTTGATGATCAGGAAAGACCAGATCTATGACATGGTCGTCTATGCGGCCTTCGGTGTATTTCTCGGTGGACGGATCGGGTACACGCTCTTTTACAACTTTTCGTACTACAGCCAAAACCCGCTGAAACTTCTGGCGGTCTGGGAAGGGGGCATGTCCTTCCACGGCGGCCTCATCGGGACCGCTATCGCACTGATCTGGTTCAGCAAGCGGCAGGGCATTCCGACCTATACCGTTGCGGACTTAGCGACGGCCGTCACGCCGATTGGATTGGGATTTGGCCGGATAGGCAACTTTATCAACGGTGAACTGTATGGTCGATCGACGGACGTGGACTGGTGCATGGTTTTCCCGGCAGGGGGTCCTGTCTGCCGCCATCCTTCGCAATTGTACGAGGCAACGCTGGAAGGGCTGACACTGTTTACGGTGTTGTGGTTGATTGATCGGCGAGCGACCCCGCCTGGGACGATCTTCTGGACCTTCATCACCGGATACGGTATCAGCCGACTCATCGTCGAACTCTTCCGTGAACCGGATCAGCACCTAGGGTTTATCTTAGGATCGATCACCATGGGCCAGATTCTTTCCATTCCGATGGTGGCGATCGGACTCATCATGCTCGTCCTGGGCTACCAGCGGGCGAGGCAGAGGGCTGCGCACGCCGGAAAGTTCTGAGTGCCGGGCACACGGCCGAATCGTGCACGGTTGACGCGTTGAGGCAGTGAGCGGAGTGAGAAGGACGCCGGAGAGTTCGTACCGCATCCTCAGTACGGCATCTCATCATCATCCAGGCCCACATGGTGGCCCAATTCATGGACAACGGTATCACGCACTTCCTGCATCACTTCCTCAGGACTCTCACAACAGCGAAGGATCGGTCCGCGATAGATGGAAATGCGAGGCGGCTGCTCCCCTCCAGGCCCAAAGAACGACTCAGCCGCAAGTGACCGACCTTGGTACAGCCCAAGCAAATCGTCTTCACTGTCCAGCTCAAGATCTTCGAGCACCTCTTGCGGCGGTTCTTCTTCCACCACCACGGCAATGGACTCCATGAGTTTCGTGTAGGGAAGAGGCAGGTCCGCGATCGCCTGCTGAACCAGCTTTTCAAAATCCTCAAATGAGACATGGTCACGACTGGCCATTTCCATTATCCCTACCCTTATAATTCTACTGCCGTTGCACATCGCAGAAACAGACAGTGAAACCGAACCGAGTCGCACGCGAGACTCTGTCTGATCGCAAACTTATAGATTTCACTCTGTGTTCTGTACTGCTCGGCCCGCGCGGCTGCCTGATCGGCCGATATCGCATCCGTCTTATAGTCGGCGACCCACAGCTCTCCATCAAGCCGGTAGAGGAGGTCGATCACTCCTTCCATGACCTGCCGGTCACCCCACGGCATGACGAAGGGGATTTCTCGGCCAAGGATTTGAGACGACCGGAGACGTTCATAGACTTCCGATCGGCCGAACATCGCAAGAAGATCGTGCACGGATTCGGCGACCGCGTCGGCATGGGGCTGGTCGTCCGGCCCAAGAACCGCCTGGACGGCTAAGACCGCCTGATCACATAATCCTGAAGGGTCCTGCGAAAAGTTCCATCGCTCGAGCACACGGTGCGTTACCACACCAGCCAACCGGCCAACCGCCGCATCCCGTCGAGCCGGAATCGTCTCACGCACAACCAGCGCCGATCGTTTTCCCAGCGTCGTCGGCGTCAGATGATAGGAGGTCTCGCGAACCGCGGTCCATCGAGCAGTCCTGATCTCCCACCGCTCAGCAATCTCGTGTGGATTGATCAATGCTTCACTGGCCGCCTTATCCGACCATCGGCGGGGCTGCCTCCGTTCCGATGCCCGGACCACTCGATGGGGAATCGCGCTGACTCCGATCGTCAAAGCCTCCGTCGAGGCCGTTCCGATCTCCCCCGTGCCGATGTTCTGCAGAAGGTCGAAGACCGTTTCACCGAGTGAGCGGCCGGTGATCCCCCCTGACAACAGCAACAACTCTTTGGCCCTGGTCATCCCCACATAGAGCACCCGTCGCCGCTCCGCCTCTTCTCGCAGCCGAAGTTTGTGTTGGACCAGCAGCGAACCGAGAGACCGATGACGGTCGAGGGACAGACCATAGATGCCGCTTGACCAATCATAGGAAACCTGCGGCGCGCTTCGTTCCCGCCCGCGTCCGCTCCCTTGGTGAAGACCCGGCAACACGACAATGGGAAATTCCAACCCCTTGGCCTTATGAATCGTCAACACATGCACCGCTTCGAGCGACTCCTCGGCGAGAGGACTTTCCGATTCGTCCGGTTGCTCGTCAAGGCGGGCAATCATGAGCTCCACAAATCCACTCAAGGTCATGTGTGGCCGATCACCTAATGAGGCAGCCGTCTGTTTGACCTTCATGAGGTTGGCCACGGCCTGCTCGCCATGGAGCGAGGCAGCCGCCACGTCGAGAATCGGCAAACGGTCGAACATCAGCGCAAGGGCCTCAGCCACTGTCAGCACCGGGATCGCCCGATGGAGCCACGCTAGATGTTCGTACAGTCTCCGAACAGCGGCGGCGCGGACATGAGACCACGATCCGAGACTCACGGCATAGAGATAATTGAAATGCCCCGCCTGCTTGAGCTCATAGAGCTCCCGATCCGTCAGCCCTCCAAGTGGTGACCGAAGGAGACCGGCCAACGCGATTTCGTCATGAGGATGATCCAAGACCCGCAGCAGATTGACGAGGTCGATGACCTCCTGGCGACGATAGAAATGCTTTTCCCCCTCGATGACGTAGGGAATGTCATGTCGGCGCAAGGCATCGAGATACGCATCGGCTTGTGTGAGCTTTCTGAACAGCAACGCGATGTGGCCCGGTTTCACGGACGGGCGACTCAGGACCTCGTCGTTCAGCCAGTGAGCCAGCGCTTCGCTCTCGGCTCTCGTCGCCCCTGCTGCGTCGAATGTCTCCCCCGCGCTATTCGGCGTCGTCACGCTGAGACGAACACCCGGTTCGATTGACGCCTGACGCCGGTGAGGTCGCACCTCCAATCGAACATTCGCCGGCTGGACCAGCGGCTCCCGTTCGAACAACCGATCAAAGATCTCATTCACCGGCTCTAACACGGCCGCATCGCTCCGGAAGTTCGTCGTCAACGTGTAGGCTATTCCGCCATCACCCGTGACTTTTTCCACGACTCGGTCGAAGGCTTCGATGTCGGCTCGCCGAAAGGCATAGATCGACTGTTTCGGATCTCCCACAATGAACAGTTTCCCTGGTTCGAGCGCCATCTCGTGCCAGTGAGCCGCCTGAAGCCCCTGCCGCTCCGAGACCGCAAGGATGATCTCGTACTGCACCGGGTCTGTGTCCTGAAACTCATCGACCAATACAGCTCGATAGTCCCGCTTGATCCGTTCACGAACCGACGGATGTTCGAGAAGCAGTGTCCGTGCCCGCGCCAGCAATCCATCGAACGAAATCCAGCCTTGCCGCGCAAAGGTCTCACGGATGTTCCGCACCAGGGGAATGAGCAATCCCAAGAGCTGGTTCAAGAATTCATGGTCGACCGTCAGGAGCTGTTGCGCCGTCTGGATGAGCAACGCGGCCTCTTTGAAGTCGCCTTGCTCCCATCCACCCACGGCGTTTCCGAGATCCTTGCCGAACCATTCATCGTCTTCCATGGCCAGGCCTTGCCGGCCCGACAACCCCTTTTCTCCTATGAGGCGCATCAACGACGCCGTCGCGGCAAGCATGTGCTCCGCCTTGCGGCGCTTGGGTCGATCGTAGGTCTTCAAGAGTCGCTCCGCTCGATCTCCCATATGTTGCACCCAACGCGAGACGGCCGGTGGCACCGTTGTCGATGCGAGTTGTTGTCGCAGGGCGTCGAGGTCGATCAATTCGCTGCACAAGGACCGGGCCAACGTTCTGACCGTTTCGAGGGTGGTCGATGACAACACCGATCGCCATACGCAATGCTGTTGTCCGGCTCGGCTCAATTCCCGGTCGAGCCAGCAATCCCACGCGGCAGTGAAGTGTTCTTCGAATCGTAAACCGTCGTCTTCCTTGAAATCAGGATCGACGCCGCTTTCCAGCGGATGGAGTCGCAACAGGTGCGCGGCGAAGCTATGAAGGGTGCCGATCTGGGCCTTTTCGAGATCGCTGAGTGCTGCCTGGGCACGGGCGGCTATGGCATCCGCGCTGAGTCCGTAGCGCTTCCGCAGATCTTCGCGCGCGACAGCCCCTCCGTCGCTCGATCGCGCCGGATCGGCCTCCGGGTGAGCAAGCGCCATGAGTCGCTCGCGCAGCCGCACTTTCATTTCAGTCGCCGCCTTGTTGGTGAAGGTCAAGGCGACGACCTGCGTGATCGAGACCGTAGCGGGCTCCTTCATCAGCAGATACACGAGACGATTCACGAGCAAGGTCGTCTTGCCGGTCCCTGCCCCGGCCACGACGACCACGTTGCGATCGAATGTCGTCTCAGCCGACTCGCGCCCCGCGCGATCCGGTATCGGAAGATCGTTACTCATCGGCAATCTTCTGCGCCCGAAGCATCTTCAACGTTTTCGGCTCGGCCGCGCGATGGGCCCTCCACCACGTCGGCGCATGTTCCCGCCGACACGCCACGCGAAAGTCACATCCCTCGCAATAGCCGTCCGGAAGAATGAAAAATCGTCCGGCACGGATGCCGTCCACGAGCATTCTCATCGTGTTCTGGATCAGCGCTCCGGTTTTGGAGGACCACGACATCGCCTCAAAACTCGACCGGCTGATCGTCGTGGACCACTGCGGAGCGAGAAACAGGAACTGCACCTGGCTCGGTGTGGACCGGCCGGGAACGGCTAGGCAACCATAGAGCGGCGGCTGCAGCCGATACCCACGGACCGCCGACTGGACCAAGTTCCGGTCTTCCGGTTTCATCGCCGAGCCGACTTTGAATTTGTAATCGATCACGCGCAGGGCGCCGGAGGTCCGGTTCCGATCGAGCCGATCGATGCGACCGCGAATCTTCAACAATCCCTCGCCGAGGACGCCGGGAATCGTCCCTTCACCGTCCACTTCAAATGCGATGGGCTCATAGGGATGCTCGGCCTGTTCCTCCTCGTCCGCTTTCACGGCCGCGATCATCAGCGTCACGATCAGTTCTTTTGCCAACTCCCACAGCAGATAATGGCCTGTCTGATGTTGTGATTCCAAGTCCGCCGCCGCCTGTTCCGCCGCCCGTCGAATCGTCTGGTCCACCATCTCGCCCGCCACCTGTCGAGTCGGCCACCCGGCCGACACAAGCTGTTCATAGCCACGACGCAAGGCAGCATGACAGAGCATCCCCACCAACGCCGCATCCGGCTCCTGCGACATCACGACACGGCTCGGTTCGAGTCTCAGCACATCCGCGGCAAAATATTGAAACGGACAGCGCGCATAGCGTTCGAGCGGCGTCGGGGCGAGGCCCCGGTCGAGAAGCCGCGCCCAATGGGGCTCGATCGTTCCGGTAATCCCGTCGAAGAGATTCAGCATGGCGCCGTCCTCTTCGACTCGGTCGAGCGCCGCCGCCGCATGGCGGAGCGTCTCGGCATCACGCCCGAGCGCCTGGACCAGATCGGCCGGGTCTTGCCCATTGATCGCCAACCACTGAGTCAGTTCAGCCGGCGGCAGGAATAATTTGAGCGTCGGTCGTTGTGAGACTCGATCGGTTAGGCGACGAGGCACCATCTCTATCGGCTGCTCATCCTGGCCGAACCGACGACGAGCGTTTCCGAGATACGAAGAGGCAGCCAGCATGCGCCCCGATTCATCAGCGCGTTGATAGGACAAGAACAGCCGTTGTGAGGCAGCCTGACAGCTCAGGTGAAAGAGCAAGGTCTCTTCTCTATAGGCGGCCAGTTTCTCGTCGATTTTGAATCCGAGCGTGGCGTCGAGCACGCGCCGATGGCGATCGCGAAGAAACGGGTCTTCCCGGATATAACGGGGAAACACTTTTTCGTTCAAACCGAGGATGAACAGCACTTTGAACGGCACGCCGCGGGCCGCCATCACATCGCACACCGTCACCCCCTGCGATGAGCCATCGTGGAGAGGGATCGTTGCGCGCTCGAAGGCATGGGACAGCAGCTCGACGAATTCGGCCCAGGTCATCTCCTCGTTGAGCAACTCCAATTCCATGAGCGTCGTCCAGATACGGTCTATCGCGTCCCATGTCATCGCGTGGCGGGCAAGCGGACCATCGTCGGTGGTCGATAGGGCTGCATCAGGCCGACGCAGGCGCCGCTCGATGAGTGCGCGACAAGCGGCGACCATCCGGCCGATCGTGCCTCGCGAGGGCAGGGCTCCACAGTCTTGCGTAAGCTGTGAGACCACCTGCCAGAGCAAGCTGATCACTCCCGGCGCAATAGCCAGAGAGCCGACAACGCTCTCCTCGCCGTCCAGCACCAACGCGGCTTGACTCGCCCGCTCCAGCCGTTTCCACTCTTCAACTCCGTGAGTGATGTGCAGGGCTTGCACCAGCAGCTTCCACTGTTCCGGCCGGTACGACGTTGACCGCTCGTCGTACAGATCAGTGCGGTAGAGCGGAGACGTCACCACATCGAGGACCGACGCGCGATACAAATCGTTCAGCGGCAGGGAGACTATCTGTAACACCAGCTTGCAGATCGGTTCCTGCATCAACGGCCTCGATGCCGTCGTACGAAAGGGAATCCGATGGCGATCGAAAACCGACTGAATATGCAGGCTGTAGGGATCGAGGGTACGGGCTGTCATGCCGATCTCGTCGAATCGATAGCCGTTGGTTTCAGCCAGATCGAGAATGGTTCGGCAAGTTGCCGCCAACTCTTCTTCCACGCCGATTACGCTTCGTATGGTGAGTCGGACGTGACCGGGCGGCACGGTGGACGATTCCTGATCCGATCGGATCGTCGCCGCATCCGACATCGCCAGCGGCTGAATGTAGCGATCGAAAAACCTCCTGGCGAACCCAAAAGCCGGATCGTCCTCCAACGGAAAAAACAAGGTCGTGTCTTTGGCTCGGCTGATGGCTTCAAAGAGGGACAGCTGTACCTGCGTCAGGTCGTAGAACCCGTAATAACACACTTCTCTGAGCGGCTGCAGGAACGAGGCAGTCGGAATGAAAGGGGTAAGCGATTCAGCCAGATCGTCCTGCGTCCCCACACCGAGCGCCCTCCCCGCTTCCTTCACGGCGGCATAGAGCGCCAGGAGCGCGCCGAGCCACGCCCGGTCATCTTCCTCGAAATAGCCTTCGTGGAGCCCTTGCAGCGCCTGCACAGGATCGACGTCGGCATCCTTCAGGTCGCGAATCGTCGCCCAAAGCGCGCCCCACGTTCCGAAGGATTGTCCGATCCGTTGCAACGGGGCCTGGCTGGAAAGCTTGCCGCGAACGATGTGCCGGACCAGTTGTTCAAAGAACAGCTCATCGACGACACGCGGCAGCGGGCGATCGACAGGTGCTTCTCCGGCCAACCTCAGGGCCAATTGATGAAAGGTTAAAACGTGCAGGTTCAGGAGCGACAGCCGTTGTTCGACAGTGAGCAGGACGCGCAGGCGATCGGCGAGCGGCTTGGAGGGAACAAAGATTGCGAGGGGTGCAAGCGGGTCAGCGACCTTGATGCGGGTAAGATGCTCGACGAGAGCAGATTCAAGAGTGGAATGAAAGCGCCCGGTGACGATGCGGAGCATTCAACGTTTGCTTCGTGAAGCGTGAAACCCGCTTCGCCCGCTCAGCGAGGCGAGCGTGACGCGTACGGACATCGGCATCTTCTTTCCTGTAAACCTACGCTTCACGAACGACGAGCGACGCAATTACCCCGTCTCCGGTCCCAAGAGCTCGCCGTTGCAATCGACGCAGGCCCAGTCGCCGTCGATGAAGGACATGGGATCGGCGCAGATGGGGCAATCCGGTGGAGGCCCCTTGGCAATGAGGGGAAGATCCGGGAGCTCATTCTCGTATTCGTCCATGGCTCCCCCTACCCTTCTCGCTGTTTGATCTTCAATTGAATGGCCTTTTCCGCGCTTTCCCGACTTGGGACACCGACGAACGTCAGCCGACCATCGATAATGGTCGCGGGGACAGCGCGCACCGAATGGCGGTCCGCCAACTCCTGCCCGTCTTTCGTGGTGATGTCCACCTCCCGGTAGGAAAAGCTGTATTTCACGCGCAACTGTTTCCACAGGTTCTTCGCGGAGGGACAGGCCCCGCAACTGGGCGATACAAGTAACGTAATGTTTGCCATGATGCTTTCGAAGCAGGCGCGAAATTATTCTGACGATCGAATCTTAGCACCCGCTGAAAAGCCGGTGCAAGGAGCGCGAGTTTGAAACCGGCGGAACGAAGAGGTTACCGCCCTACCGGCCATCCCCCCGACTGATTTTCCGTACCGTTGATGATCGGAGGTGATCCGGCGGGGTTCCCTGCCGGGTTTCCCGGAGGGGCCACAATGTTGCCGGCGGTATTGGGGTAATGATAGCGAGGAGGCTCAGTTCTCACCACCGTGCTTCCCGGCTCGCCGGTGTGCTGAGCCAATGAATTCCGAGTTTCTTTCGGTACGCAACCCGATCCTGCCATGAGCACCATGCCGACAAGGATGGCGACTGATTTCCTGCCTGTGGTGTCCATAAAACCCCTCCTTCGTTCTGACCCGAACTAGGTTGAGACCAGGATGAGCGTCTTTCGCCGAGTTTCCACCTGCAGACGCCCTTGTGAAATCCCATCAGGTAATCGTTGAATTTCGTTTCGATGATAAGCCTCAGCTCCCGTTGGTGACTCGACTGGTCTTTCGGTCGACATTGTCTCCCGCTGTGCGCTCACTCGTCTCAGGCCTCTTCTTCTACCTTCCGATGGAGAAGAGTATAATCAGCTATACGCGCGCGGTGGTCGCATGGTGTGATGATACCGATGACATGCCCCACTGCCTACTCGGAAATTCCCCGGCCGTATACGAGTCGTATGGTTACTGCGAAACACGTAGTTGCTCCATCCTATGTTCCTCCTGCTCGCCGCAGGATCCGATTGATCTTCATGCCCTTGTGGCTTCTGTACATTGCACTGACCTACCTGTGGACTGAGCCGGGAGCAGCCAGGGCTCAAGACCAGCCTGCCCCGTTACATGTCTTGACCTACAACCTCCTGCACGATGGGGGGTGGTCTGGATTTTTCGAGAGCGGCACCCATCTGGAAGAGCGTCTCGTCATGACCATTCAGGAACTGCAGCGGTTGCAACCGGATGTGATCGCGCTGCAAGAAGCGTCGGACAGCCGGAAACACGGCAACGTACCGCAACGGATCGCCGATGCGTTGGGATATCACATGGTATTTGAGCCTGCCACTCAACACATCTCCGGAATCGGTCTTTTGGATCGGCTGATCACCGCAGCCATCGGTTTCAAAGAAGGCCCGGCCATTGTGAGCCGATATCCGATCGTTACCTCGGAGGTCTACGACCTGCCTCGGTGCCAACGCCGCTTGGATCCTCGCATCCTCTTGCGCGCTGAGATCAACGCACCGGATGGACCGGTGCAGGTCTTTTCCGCCCATACTTCAAAAGGGGATGACTGCCAGCTCCAGCGAGTCGGAGAACTGGTCCGTGAACATCAAGGAACAGGACGAACCATTTTGATGGGCGACTTGAATACTGGAGAGCAGTCTCCGGTCCTCACCGAATGGCAGAAAGAACCGGGATTCATCGATGTCTTCCGCGCCACGAATCCCGGCGTCGCCGGAGGAACAGTCTGGCAAAACATTTTCGTGGAATGGCCCACCGCCGATCGTCGCGTCGATTTTATTTTCTTGCTTGCTGGGCCTACCGGCAACAGTCCGGTCGTGCATTCAAGCCGTCTGGCCTTTGACCAACCCGGGCGCCTTCCAAACGGCGATGCCCTCTGGTCCTCGGACCACCGCGGTGTGTATGCGGAAATTGAGTTCCCCCCCGTCGACCGGCCACGGCTCAGCCGGCTACCAGATACAAGCGCTCGCTAATAATCCAGCGCAAGACACTCTCTCGCTCTGAAGGAATCCCACGAACCACGAGCGGCTCCGTTGGGTGCCGTCTCTAGCCGTCGCGATGGACGTTCGGATCTCTTCCTCGCATGCCTCACACATTCAGCCGACAGCCGCTGGTTTGACTTCCTGGCCAGGAAGGCGCAGCATGTCTCATCTCATTTAGACAAAGAGGTGTTCTGTGACTCCTTGCTAGGTTTCGCCGATACCACCATAGCATCCCGCTCCAGAACCATCCCACGCCCTCCTGGCACCCGTTCACCACGAGGGCGTTCCTGTGTCTGTAACCTTTCCTCTCTACGTCAACTGGCCCCATCCTTTACCCAATCTTAGAAGGAGATCGCGATGAAACGCCTAGCCACACTCTCAGCCGGACTGATCCTTGGATCGCCCACCCTCGCTTTGGCGGCAGAACATAGCGCCAACTATCGTGGAATTGGATTGATCTACTTCACCTTCATCGGGGGCATCCTCATCTATGGGGTCAATGATGCCTTCGGGAAGAAGGCGATGTATGTGGCAGCCCCGTTTATTCTCGGCTGGTGTTACTGGATGCTGCCGCCGACTTAAGCCGAACGGACCCGGCGCACCGAAGCACCACGGTCTGACGGCCGTGGTGCCCGTGGTTTCATGCTTCTTACTCCCCGTTCCACTCCCACCCTATCAGATCGAGTCCTGACAAGCTGTATTGACACCGGTTCGTGGGTTCAAGACAATGCCATAGGGTAGACACATCGCGACAGATTCCTTAGGCGGGAGCATCAATACAGATGGGGCAAATTCGAAGATTTAGAATGACCGCCTTAGCCGAAGGGAGTTCATTTCTTCTGCTGCTATTCGTCGCGATGCCGATGAAGTATGTGATGGGGATGCCGAGAGTGGTAACCGTCGTGGGGGCGATTCACGGAATCCTGTTCCTGGCCTACGTCGCCCAGTTAGTTACGTTACGATCCCCCCATCAATGGGACAACCGGTTTTCATTCGCCGCCTTTCTGGCTTCTCTTCTCCCGTTTGGACCGTTCATCTTCGACAAACACCTGCGTGAGAAAGAAGCCGCCACGAACTGATCTGCTATCCCGAAAACATCTCACCGCTTCCCGTCATACCCCCGCTCTTTCCATCGCTCCAGCAGTTGAATGCGTTTCCGAAGCTGATCCGTCGTCGCCTGATCGACGCGGCTGCCGGTGCGCGCGATGAGTTCCGCGTTGAGCCTTCGATGATCGATTCCACTCGTTCTCGCAAGACTGGTGACCAGCAACCGGTGGAGATCCCGCAGATCTTGTTTCTGCTCATGGAGTGAGACCGCCGGTTCAGAGGCAACCACACCGCCTTCCGTTCGCGTTTCCTCTTCGCCGATCAGGCTATCCATTCTGGCCACGGCCATCAACGGCATGTATTCGTTGGTCGAAACTGTCACGCGACCGAAGAGGTCCCGTTGCCCGGCCGACATGATGTCTTCCAACACATGATCGCGTTCCGCCTTGATCTGTTTGGCATAATGCACCAGCACCGGATCTTTGGGCAGATAGAGCCAGGCCCGTTGCGGTGTGGGCAAACCCTCCTGCATCCGCACGAAGCGGCCGACCACCTGCCGGAAATACATCTCCGTGATCACGTTCGTCCCATAGACGCCGACGCGAAGCCGCGGAATGTCTACACCTTCACTCACCATATTCACCGCCACCAGCCACTGCTGTGTCTTGTGCCCGGCAAACTCCTCGATCGTGCGCGAGGCTGCGGGATCGTCTGAGACCGCCACCGCGGCTTTCGTTCCGGTCATACGCGCGACCAGCTCCGCAACCCAGCGAGCATGGTCCTGATCCATGCACACAATCAGCCCACCGGCATCCGATTGCTCCTGTTTCCGAAGCCGAGTCAGTTGCGCATGGGCATCGGTAATGACCGGACCAAGCCAGGTTTCCTGCAAGAGCGCCGTCTTCAGCCGCTCTCGCTGCCGGTTGAACTTCAGCCCGTCTTCAAACGTCGCATGATGCTCGCGGCCTTCCGACAGCCAACTCAGCTCGCCTTCGTAGCTCGGAAAGACAATGGGCCGGCAGACATTGTCGCGGATCGCGTCGGTGTACCCGTAGGCGAAATCCGCCCGGCTTTCTCCTTGATCATATCGAATAAACGGGATCGGGTTGTTGTCCGAGCGAAACGGCGTGCCGGACAGAATCAGTCGGAAGACCGCCGGCTCGAAGGCGGTACGCAGCGCCTTTCCCCAATTCTTGCCGTCGCCGGCGTGGTGCAACTCGTCAAAGATGAGCAGCGTCTTCTTGCTCTTGCTGACCTGCTGAAAGATCGCCGGAGCCAGACACACTTGTTGATAGGTGACCACGGCCCCGTGATAGTCCGGCGCTTCAGCGGCCTGTTCGTTGGTCAGGGCCGGATCAAGCTGCACGCCGATCTTGCCCGCGGCGGACGACCATTGCGTGCGAAGGTGATTCGTCGGGCAGACGACCAGCACCCGGGCCGCGGCCTGTTTCGCCAGATATTCGTGCGCCACGCGCAAGGCAAACCGCGTTTTCCCCGCGGCCGGAGTCGCCATCGCCAGAAAATCTTTGGTCTGATGGGCACGGACGGCCGAGAGCGCGCGGCTCTGCCAATCGCGAAGCGTCGCCGTCCAGGCAGGCAAGGTCTTCATGGCCGATTCGTGCGAGCGGACTGTTGGTGGCTCAATGATGGCACGGATAGGAGGCCGTTTAGTCCAGCCAATCTTTTTCTTTGAGCTTCCTCGGCAGATACTTCTTCGTCAGATACTGAAAATCCTTATTGGCCAGCGCGTCGAGTTCGTACTTCAATCCGCTCGCGAGCATGCGCTTGATTTCCGCCTGCCAAGCCGGCTTCTTGAACCACTCATAGTTCATCAATTCTTTCGCGCGCGCGATGTCTTTGTCGTTCAATTTGATCCCGACATTGCGCGGCAGCTCGTATCGCTCCGGATCGGCGCTGGACAAGCCCATGAACTTGGCTTTTGGAATCGCCATCCGCTGGCTTTCGAACGCGAGATTGATCGAGCCCTGCTTGATGACGGAATAGATATAGTATCCCCACGGATCATTATCCACCAAGACATACACCGGCAGTTTGTATTCTTCATGGAGCCGCCGCGCCAGGCGCCGAACGCCTCGCGGGGGCTGGCCGTTGCCCGTGAGCAACACACAGTTATAGCGTCGCCAGAACTTATCTTCGGACAACCGGTTCCACTGGGTGCCTTTTTCCACGAGCAGCACGAAGTCCGCCGTACAGCGCCGGATCTCCAGATACTCCGGCTCCACGATCGACGGCACCGAATACCCGCCCTTCCCCAGCTTGGCACAATCGACGCGATCGCCGTCGTCGCCGAAGACCACCGGCCCGACAATGCTGCCGCTATTTTCCGCCCGCACATGCAGCTCCTCCCGGAGCGCGGCAAGGGACACTTCGAGATCCTCGATCACGGGATCGGATTCATCCTGCGTATCGAATGTATTCTCGTGAGAGTCTCTGATCGTATGTTTCGTGCGGTAGTAAATTTCTCGAAGCGAGGTGGTCAGATCGGCTCGCTGCAATTCGGAGAGGGCATCCGCCACCAACACCGTCTGCATGAATTTCTTCGCCATGCCTACGTTGAAAAACGACCGCTCCTGCTTCTTACTCCCCATCTCGATCAGCCCCTTCCGCTCATTGAAGGACACGTTCGAGAGCGCGCGGATGGGAATCTGAAACGTCGGGTCTTTCGATCGATCGGCCGCTTGGATCACAATATCGGCCAAGCTGATCAGCTTCTTTTCGACCGGCGTGGTTTTCTTTGTCTTGGTCGTCATGCTGTCCTATTTCGGTTTGCGCGGCCCTGAGGTCTTCGCCCGCTTGGGAGATTTTCCACCTACCGTCTTCTTTACCACGGGCTGTCCGGCAAAGAGCGCGATCTGGTCCGATTGTCCGGCTGTCTTCTTCGGCGCCGTTTTCGCGGCCGTCTCCTTGGTGGATGTTCCCTTCGAGCCCGGCTCGTCAGTCGATCGTCCGGCATCAAGCGAATCCGACTCTGCCGCGGCCTGATCGGCCTCGACTTGCGTGGCCAATTCCGCTTCGCCTTCCACTCCGTCCGCCGTCACGATAATCGAATGCGGCAAGCCTTCAGGTCCTCCGCCGGTCTTCCCAAGCGCTTCATCGGTTTTCTGACCGCCCGTGCGGGAGGTGGCAATCTTCTGGAGCTGCTCTTTCAGTTTTTGCTTCGGAAGCGTGCCGCCCTTCAGCCGATTGCACGCCTCGACGACTTCCTCGATATACAGTTCGAAGATATTACGTCGTCGAAATTCGCTGGCCGCCCGTTCGCGCCGCCGAACGAACAGGCCAAGCCGCCTGCCGCACTCGCGAAGCGCCAGGGTAATTTCTTTTTGGATCTCATCGTAGTCGGCGATCGCTTCCTTCGATTCGCTCGTGAACGGCACCCAGACCGATGCCATATGCACGAAGATCACCATCGGTCCGCCGGGGAGCGCCCCGCGCGACTGCGCTAAGCCATAGTTTTTCCAGGTTGTGCTCAGGACCGCCTTGAACGTCGAACAGGCCGATTGCTGGTACAGCAGCGGCACCCGATTCGCGTAGCGGATCACGCGGGCGAGCTCCGAACCTTCCTCCTCATGCTCCCCTTCAGCCTTCGGCATGGCCGGCTGTTGCGGCTTGTTTTGGTCTTGTGGCCGGTTCCCATACGCAAGTCCGGCTTCGATGATGAACGGGTTGCCGCGATAGACGGCGGGTGGCCGACTGACGGCCGTGTAAAACTCCCCTTTGATCTGCTTATAGAGCCCTGAAAGAATCGCCTTCTCGCCGATCGGTGAAATACAATTGGTCGGCGGCGCCATGATCTTTGTGTCTTGTAAGGTCTTATACAGCGTCTCCGCCACAGGCCCCTTGAGTTCGCGAGGTTTGGCATCAGGCGACACCTTCGACGCCTTGCAGATGTCATCGGCCATCTGAGAGGACAACCGGCAAAAATCAGTAGCCAGGAAGCCGGACAGCGTATGGCTCTTCGTGTCCTGCATCATCTTGAGCAACATGCCGAACTCGATGCCGTACGGATGGGGCTTGATCTCGCGAGGTTGAGGCGGCAGTTCGTGATAGGTGCGCGGGTATTCTTTCATCTCCCCTTCGGGAGTGTGATACAGGAGTCTGACATGCGGATTGGCGATTGATGTCTGCTCCAGCCATTCATCGACCGAGGCGCGCCCCTTCTGGTATTTCCCTTCGACCTCCAGCGTGACTTGCGTGCCCCGTGGCTGCTCCCAATCAATCTGCTTGTTCTCATGCACCAACGGCTCGTTCTTCTTCGTGTCGATCTGGACTTCGAAGAAATGCGCGGCGGCCTTCGGACCGATGCGGGAAATAATTTTGACCGGCTTGCCGGTCGTCAGCTGCCCGTACATCCCGGCGGCGGAGATGCCGATGCCCTGCTGTCCGCGGCTCATCCGCAACCGATGGAATTTGGACCCGTAAAGCAGCTTCGCGAAGATCCGAGGAATCTGCTGGCGAACGATGCCGGGGCCGTTGTCCGTCACCGTGATGCGGAATCTGGTCGCTTGGCTCGGCGCAACCGGCTCGCCGTTCGACACCACCTCAAGCTTGACCGTCACATCTGGAAGAATCCCGGCCTCTTCGCAGGCGTCGAGCGCATTGTCGACGGCTTCTTTCACGCAGGTCAGCAACGCCTTGCGCGGATTGTCGAAGCCCAGCAGGTGCCGGTTCTTCGTGAAAAATTCCGAGACGGAGATTTCCCGCTGACGCGCCCCCATCTCTATCGCAGTCACCCGCTCCGCCTGCTTGGCGGCGGCTTTCTTCATTGCGGCTGGTTCAGAGTTTGTTCGAGGAGCGGAAGATGTCGATTCAGTCTCTGAGGCGGACTCTTTCTTTTGTGCCATTCACCCTCTCGTGAAACAAACGTTCGCTGTTGGTACCATAAAACTTTCAAGGAAACAATGGGGCGATGAAAGTGTGTAGCAGATGATGATCAATTTATGACTTCCTGAAACGGGAGAAATGTCGTTTGCAACAGCGAGACGTTTCAAGCCCGATGGCACACAAAACCGCCGGGCTTCCATGCCGACCTACACAGAACTCCATGCTCAGACCTCATCACTGCTTTCAAGTTTCCGCCGCAGCGTCGTGAGAACCCGGTGAGTGGTTTCGATGTCCCGGACCACGAGCCCCTGCGAGAGGGTGTTGATCCACGGGGCCTGCAAGCTCATAGCCGCCTCGAACGTCTGCTGCCCCTTGTCCGTGAGCACAACAAGTTGCGCTCGACGATGATGCGGGTTTACCTGGAATGTGACAAGCCCTTCATCCTTCAGGTCGTTAACAATCCGTTGCACATTTTGACGATTCGCACCCAGATTCCGGGCGAGCCACGCCACCGGCTCTGGTCGCTCGGCGTCGACGATGGCTCCTAGGATTTGCCAACGGGCGCTTGTCAGCCCGAGTTCCGACACCAATCGATCTCCTGCGATTAATAGCCGGTTGTTGAGTCGGAATAGGTCGAGGATGAGTTCAGTCATCGCCTCTCCGACCGGTGTTCGCTTACCTTTGTGCATATGCCTCCCGATGCTCAATTGACATCATAATGTCATTTATGTAGCATGCATCTTATGCGACCGAAATTATCTATCATAATCAAGGAGGCTTGTCATGTCTCTGTTACGTCCACTGGATCCGAATTTACCGATCGAACGTCAGCTCGCGATCGAAGCCGCACCCGTCGTGCTGGTGAATGTGTTCACACTCGATAAGGCCGACGAGCAAAAATTCCTAGAGATCTGGATGAACGATGCGGCATTCATGAAGCGGCAGTCGGGCTTTATCTCGACCCAGTTGCACCGTGCGATTGGTGACGGCACGACATATCTGAACTATGCGGTCTGGGAATCCACTGCGGCCTTCCAGGCCGCGTTTACTCATCCGGAGTTCCTGTCGAACCTTTCGGCCTACCCGTCGTCGGCCATTGCCGCTCCACACTTGTTCCAGAAGGTCGCCGTGCCAGGCATCTGTGTCGCCTAGCTCATCTAGTTTCTATGAAGAGAGGGCACGCCATGATCAAAATCATCCATCCCATCGCCGGTGCAATCGCTATCCTAACGATCGCCTCGTTTTGGCTCTCGACCGTACTCAGTGAGCTATTTGGCTCTCCGCCGATGGTGGTCACCGTTAAAGCCGCCATCCCGTGGGGATTCCTAGTGCTGATTCCGGCGCTGGCGGCGACAGGGGGCTCCGGCTTCGCCATGGCTAAGGGACAGCGGACTGGGCTCATCGGTAGGAAACTCCGGCGCATGCCGCTGATCGCCGCCAACGGCATCTTGATTCTCATCCCTGCTGCGCTGTTCCTTGCGTCGAAGGCGCGCGCTGCAGAATTCGATACGGCCTTCTACGCAGTGCAGACGCTCGAACTCGTGGCGGGCGCCACGAATCTCACGCTATTGAGCCTGAGCATGCGCGACGGCCTAAACCTTACGCGGTGGAGGCGAAGAAGCTTTCTTCGGCCTGCGCAAGCTTTTTCGACGAGCCTCGTGGCCCGAGACGAGGTCGCGAAGGGCACGGTGACATTCCATGTGAAGAAGCCAGACGAGTTCGAGTTCTTGGCCGGACAGGCCGTCTATGTGACACTGTCCAACTCGGCAGAGAGCGACGCCGAGGGACGCGTCAGAATCTTCTCTATCGCCAGCCCACCGCAAGATCCGGAGCTGGTGATCGCTATGGCTAAGCCCTCAATTACTGATCGCTATTGACGGTAGACATGTGCGATCCTGTGGGATGAGATGCTCAACAGATTTGCGCCAACGGGTTGTGGAGTTTGTTCGCGGTGGAGGCAGCAAGGCCGAAGCGGCTCGGCGGTTCAAGGTCGGTGAGGCGAGCGTGTACCGCTGGCTCAAGCCTGGCGGCCTGACGTACCAGCGTCCCGGCCCTCGCCGGGCCCGCAAGCTGGATTGGGAGCAGTTACGTCGGCATGTGGAGGCACAGCCCGATCAGACTCAAGCGGAACGGGCGCGGCAGTTCCAGGTCTCGCGGCACTGTATCTGGAACGCGCTGCGAAAATTGGGGGTGACCCGTAAAAAAAAGACTGGGCTATTCCGAACGCGACCCGCTCCGACGAAAACAGTTCCTCCGCCTTCGCGAGCGGTTCGTGCGCCGTGGCAAACACCCCGTGTACATCGATGAATGCGGGTTTGTGTCTTCGACGGCGCGGCGGCATGGATATGCGCCCAAAGGCCAGCGTGTGGACGGCCTGGTTTCCGGGCATCGACGGCCCCGCACGTCGCTCATCGCCGCTCGCATGGATGGGCGACTCGCCGAACCCTGTCTATTCGAAGGCACCTGCGATACAACCGTCTTCAACGCCTGGCTGAAGACGCGGCTGTGCCCGCGTCTGAACGTCCACCATCTCGTGATCATGGACAACGCCGCATTTCATACCGCACCCGAAACAGCGCAGCTCATCGCAGCGACTGGCGCGACCCTGCTGTTTCTCGCGCCCTATTCTCCCGACCTCAATCCCATCGAGCATGACTTCGCCGCTCTCAAGAAGCGCCGCGAGTATCAGGACCAGACCACCCTCGACGACATCGTGAGAGGCTATCAATGATTGTGGGCTTAGCTATACACGATCCCGTGATACGAGTTTTAAGCGAGGCTTGATGGGCTTGCCCCTGGGGACAGCCGTCGAGATCGATGGACCCTACGGAGATCTATCGCTGCACGAAGACCCCGCGAGGCCGGCGGTTTTTCTCGCGGGCGGGATTGGCGTCACGCCGTTTCGGAGTATGATCCTGGACGCGACGAAGCGCGGACTTCCTCACCGTCTATTTCTTTTCTACAGCAACCGCAGTCCCGAGGAGGCCGCCTTCCTTAGCGAACTGATCGAGATCGCGAAGCGGAACCCGCGATTCAAGCTGATCGCGACGATGACCGAAACGGGCGGGACTCGCACGGATTGGCCCATGGAGCGAGGGCGCATCACGCGAGAAATGATCGTGAAACACGTCGGCGATGTCGCGACGCCCGTCTACTATGTCGCCGGACCGCCCGCCATGGTCTCCGCAATGGAAACACTCCTCAGAGGCGCTGGGGTCAAGGGCGAGGACCTGCATGCGGAGATATTCACCGGCTACTGATAGCACGCGCGACGCCCCAGGGTAGAGAAACCGGCTGAATGTGCTCGAACAACACGAAGGAAGAGAGAACCGGAAATGAATACCTATCTCCTGCTACGCTTTGCGCATCTGCTCGGCCTGATGCTCATGTCGGCCGGCCTGATCGGCGTCTTTGTCTCCGACGTACGATCCCGTCAGGTGCGCGATCTGAAATTGTTTGCGCAGGCGGTGACGCTGATCGCGGTCTTCTACGACGGATTGGTCGTTCCGGGTGCGCTGCTTTTGCTCGCAAGCGGAACCTGGTTGATCGTCTCTTACTACAACGGGTGGAGCTTCCTCGCCGTTCCATGGCTTGCCGGCATGGTCCTTCTTTTTGCCTTCGAGTTCATCGAGGGGAACACCATCACGCGGATGTACTTCATGCGGCTACGACGTCTCGCGAGGGAAGCCCTCGCGGTGGAGCGAATGACTTCTGAACTCGCACGCGCCCGCAGCGAACGACTCGCATCGTTCACACATTTCCTGGATATCCCAATCCTTGTGGTGATCGTGTCGCTCGGCGCGCTGCGACCGAACGACTGGACGCAATTCTTTGCGGCAACAGCGCTGGCGATCGCGGTGGCTTCGCTGTTGAACTACGCGATCCCGCGCATCTATCCCTGGGGTGGCGAAGAGGAAACAACTTGAGGATCGAGAGAGGCGACCTGTGCTGACACGGCACAGTACACAGCGGAGGTCGCTCTACACGAACGGCCCGTTCCAAATGCCTTCCAGATTGCCGGTGAGGTGCTCGACTTTCATGGGATCGTCCATGCTTATCATGCTTATGAGGAAGATCGGGAAAGCTCTGCGTGTCGTACGACTCGGATCGCTGGATGACCTCAGCGCACGTATCGAACAACTGCGGAAGTGAGAACCCGCCAACTTCCCGCTCATGTGCTACAGTTCGATGCTGAATGGCGAAGGCAAGCTCGATGAGTTGATGAACGATCGATATCCCTCGATTCGCATCACCACCCTGCGCGAATAGGTAGCGCGCGAAGGACTCTGATTGGACGGCTACCGAGCGACGGAAGGATCCCGCAGATAGTGCGCCGGCTCCATGGTCTCGGCCGACCAGACGAGGATTTTTCGGTCAAGCGTGGCGACGATCAAATGTTTGCCGTCGCTCGTCCAATGCAGTTGATACGGAGTTTTGACATGAAACGTCTTTCGCTTTGCCTGCGTTGAGAGATCCCACACTGAAATATGTTCTCCGACTCGGGTGGCGGCCCATCGGTGCGAGGGATCGACGGCGATCGATGTCCCTAACGCGACCGGCGGCCCATGATCGATTTCCGTATCCCGCTTCGTGAAGGTATCCAAGCTCGCTAAGACTCTATTGCGCTTGGCATCCCATACAGCAAGGGTCCAGGCTTTCGGATCACCGGCACGAGTGGTTGTCCAGACAAAGGACTGTTTCCAACCCAGACCGGACCAGACCGCCGGAATCCCGGCCGGCTTCTCAACTTCGCGCCAGGTCGTAATGTCCCAGACGACACGACCGGATTGCGAGATCGTCAAGAGAAACGAACTTCCATCCAGAAAACTCAGGCTGTCGACGACTTCTCCACGCAGAGCGAGGTTTTTTTCACAGTTTGTCCCATTGCACGCCGGAGAGCGGCCGGTATGCGCCAGCTCTTTCACGACCGTTCGGGTGACGAGATCTACGACCGGAACCTTGGGACTCTCCCCTGCAACCACGAGCAATCGATTGCCTGGAAGGAATTGCAGCGCGTTGATCCGGCCTTGCTTGCTTGCATAGGGCGAAAATTCACGCCAGGTGTCGGTTTCCCACAAGCGTACCTCTCCTTCCAGCGTACCCGCCGCCAAGATCACGCCATCGGCGCTGAACGCCAATGCATTGGCCGGAGCAGACAATGCCAGTTGACGCAAGAGGGTCCCCTGACTCGGATCCCATATTTTCAACAGTCCGTCGTCGCCGCTCGTGACAAGCAGGTTTGCGCTGGGCGAGGTCCCCGCTGCGCGCAAGGCCTGAGCATGAACGAAGGCCGGCACAGCTGGTGTCGTCGTAATAAATGTCGGTGGAGTCGATCGTTTCGCCAATACCTTCGCCTGCGGTTGGCCGGGGTCCAGCACCAATTCCGGGGAACGTGAGGGAACATCCCAAACCGATATCTTGCCATCGACATCCGGATTGGCACCGCCCTGCATCCCGACTACGATTTTCGAGCCGGTCGGCGACCATTTGAGTACCGAAACACGAGGGGCCCTGTTGCGGCAATCCTCTCCGCACAGGTCCGGCAACATCATGCCGGTCTGTAGATCCCAGATCTGTAACGTGTGAAGATGCTCCGGTTGCCCGACCAAGTGATCTGCATCGGCGGCAATGTCGACGGCACGAAGCTGTGTCGGTGAGCGCATCCCACTCCCCGGCGCCGCATAGGTGAACTCGGTCAAAGTGACCAGCTCGCCCGTATCAGCATTGAACAGCGCATAGCTCCATTCTCCATTGGCTGCCACCAAGCGACGACCGTCCCGCGAGAAGACCTCGGGCGTGAGAGGACCCTGCGCTCCTTCAACATTCGTCAACGTGGCGCGCGTGGCTATGGACGCCTCCACTGGATCGATCAGCAGAATCGTCTTGCCCACACTCGCCGCTAAACGAGAACTGTCGGGCGCAAAGAGCAGATCACGAGGCTTTCCTCCCTCAATGACGAGGTCGCGGATGGTTGTGCCGGTGAGGTCATGCAGATGAATGGTGTGGCCTTGCGCAATCGCCAACCACTTCGTATCGGGCGAGGCGACCGCCGACGGGACGTCTTTCTTGACCTCCAGCGCAATATGTTTGAGCGGTACCAGTTTTTTCCCGAGCTGCCAGACGGACACAGCCTCGTTCCCGTGCCGGAGAATCATCCGATCGGTTTCGCTTGAGTAGGCCAGCAGGCCATAGGGCTGCTGCGATTCCTGCGGAATCGTGGCCACGGAAGCTCGATTCTTCCAATCGTAGATGGTGACGCTGTGCTCCACGCACAGCACCCACCCGTCCTGTTTCAGCAACGCGATCTGCCGGCAGTGAAGTCCCGGAATCTTCGCCACAAGCGCCTTCGTCTCAAGATCCCAGACGACCAGCTCATCCGTCTGAACCAAAAACAGCCGCCCATCATCGGAGAATGCCGTAGGAGTCCTGGAGATGGAACCAGCCGCATCCTGAATCGAGAAAGTGGCAAGGAAGGGGACGGCCGCAAGTAGGATCCTCAAGACCCGCGTATATGGCTTCCAACGATTCATGGTCGTCGCTTCATTCAGCCGCTTGATGGCGAGGACGAGATACACCGGTCGCCCGGGCCTTGGCCCTATGGGTAGAGTGCGGGGCAGCAAGGTCTTCCAACTTTGAAGCAGCTTCCGGGTGACCCGGAGTCGCCGGCAAGACATCAACAAGATGGTCAAGGCCCCGTTCATCTTTCCACCGCTGAACGGACGCTTTGGCATCCATCTGGGTACTGTCGAAGATGTGCCATGAACTCGTCAGCGTTGCTTGGCTCGGACTCAACCCTTCCGTCGGACGTTGAGTTGGAACTTCTTCGTATGCGGGAGAAGGGACTAAGGGACCAGGTACCGGCTGAACCTCTGCTTGGGGTTGCCCGAGCGGGGTCGTCCGGACTGTGGCCTTCTTCGATAAGATGGAGTGAGGAGCTGGAACCACGAGCGTAGTCGACTCTTTTTTGGCCCCGGGAGGAGGGGTATCGGTAATATGAAAATTGCCCTGCTCATCGGTCCATTTATAGAGTTCCGCCGACCCGACCATCGGCCACAAAAAGAGACCGCTGACTAGGCTCAGGATAAGGACTTTCATGTTGTGGAACACCTCAGTGCCTCAATGATGCGGCAATTGACCAAAGTATAGCAGGCGGTCCCCCTTATGCCGGATGCTCGACGCACGGCCGGCTCTCAGTCAAAAACCAAAAGGTGGTCAGGGTTGAGGATGAAAAGAAGGAGTGAAGGTTAAGGTGGGAGGAGCACGCACCTAACCGAGGACGATTAGGTACGGCGGAGATCTTGGGAGGAGTTTAGGCTTCCCAGTACAAGCTGGTCCTGCACACCGTCCTCGCGCTCGATCCCCTGATGAACCATATTCCCTCGGGGCGTTAACTCCCCCCACAAGGGTACGATAGGCTTCGCGGCGCAGTCAGTCAAGTGGTATGGTGAATTCCTTGGTCGACAGTCATCATCCGGCGATCGCCTGAAACGAATGGTATCGTGTTGATGAACGCATCGCAGATGTCGGATGTCATTTCCCCTGCCCTAGAGAAAAGTGAACGATGGCAACCGCGTTGATCAGTGAGAATGTTCGGGACGTGGTCCGCATTGATGCAAGATGTTCGCACGACCGTGCTGCTCACGATGCGAAATGTACGACCATTTGGATCGCACGTACCCTCTGTGTTCAGGCCGAACTGACGCAACCGTTCTACTCCTCAGCCGACTGGCGCTGAATGCCGTACATCTGCAGAATCCACTCGCGTTGAAACGCATGAATCTTCCAGGCGAGGCAACTCAGCTTTCGCCCGATGCACCACCGCATAACGAGAACAAGCAACGATATCTGGAACGGTTTCCCCAAGCCGAGATGATGTGCGCCGACACACACTCGGTTTACCCGGACCATCGATCGAGAAATAATTCCTTGCTTCACACATTCGTCGATCAGTAATCTTTTCAATACCAGCTTTCTCCCTCGTAAGAGGGATGGATGAATTACCACTCGTTCCATTACATGTAATCGATCCGATCGGATCGGCCGATGTGATAGCCCCCGCTAGCGACAGAGAACGCGATGACTTGCTTGCCCGCTCCCTCTCGCATGACACAACTTCTGACGCTCACGATGTGTGTGTCGGCTGTTTGGTTGTCCGTATCCTGTGATGCAACAAACCAACATCTGACAGAACCACATACCTTCGCACGACCTACGAAACCTCCCGCAAAACGGTTCGCCCCGTATGAAGTGTTGGTCAAATTCAAGGATGGGATTTCACAAGAGCGGATCATGTCGCTTCTAACGGAGAGTCGAACCGAGGTGATTACCGAAATCCAGCGAGGGCGTCTGTATCACGTCAGAATCTTGCACGACCGGTCGGTTGAATCCGTGATCGCCCAATTCGCTTCATATCCGGAGGTCGAGTATGCAGAGTCCAATTATCGGTACGAAACACAGAAGTAGTGTGATGAAAATTGTGCTCTGTTGGGTCGGGGCCATTGTAAGTATCACTGCGGCCGTGGTCGCATTGTCAGAACTTATGCTCGGAGATCGCTTGGTTCATGCGAAACAAAAACAGACATCCGGTGGAATGACGGCGTTATCAGGAGACATACGTCGCCCTGCGCACTATGTCCCAGGGGAGGTGCTCGTCAAGTTCAGGGATGAGGCATCCTTATCGGGAATCAAGTCGTTGAATGCCGATATGCGCGCCAAAGAACTCAGAGCGCTCTCGGTGAATTCCGCGGTGGTGCACCGGTACAAACTGGAAAGCGCGTTGTCGGTGGAGGACGCGGTCTTGAAGTACCGAAGTAACCCCACCGTTGAATATGCCGAGCCAAACTATCTCTACTCGCTGCAAGCCATTCCCACTGATGCGCAGTTCGGCACATTATGGGGTCTCCATAACACAGGCCAAGCCGTGAACGGAACGGCGGGAAGGGCAGATGCCGATATTGACGCGCCTGAAGCCTGGGATATCAGTACGGGAAGTTCGAACGTGATTATCGCCGTCATTGACTCCGGCATTGCCTACGACCATCCGGATCTCGCCCCCAATATCTGGACGAATCCTGGAGAGATTGACGGAAATGGCGTGGATGACGATGGAAATGGATTGGTCGACGATGTGCGGGGGTGGGATTTTCACATGAACGACAGTGACCCGATGGACCCTGTCGATCTCAATCTCGGAGGGAACGAGGGACATGGCACCCACGTCGCAGGGACCATCGCGGGAGCCGGGAACAACGGAACCGGAATCACAGGGGTCATGTGGACCGCAAAGCTAATGGCGTTGAAAGCCGGAGGGGTGGACCGATCCTTATCCACCACCGCCATCATCAGCGCAATCCACTATGCTATTGCTAAAGGCGCGCGCGTGATTAACGCGAGCTTTATCGGACCTGAATGCAGCCTGGCCTTCTATGATGCGGTGAATGCCGCGAATGCGGCGGGGGTGCTTTTTGTTGCCGCGGCAGGCAACGGTGGAGATGATGGGATCGGCGACGACAACGATAACACGCCGAACTTTCCTTCCAATTTCAGCGCTCCCTCAGTGTGTGCCGGACACCAGAAGGCCGCGCTGGCCAACGTGATCGCGGTAGCGGCCACCGACCAACATGATCAATTGGCGACCTTCTCGAATTTTGGGTCCACGACCGTCCAGGTGGCTGCGCCGGGAGTCCACATCAACAGCACAAGGCCCACATCGAACATGACGACTGTCCTTTTTCATAACTATGACTCCGGTCCGACCGGACTCGGATACGTCTTCGGGGGAACCACCGGCACCTGGGGATTCACCAATTCCACGTCATTCAGTCAACCGAACAGTCTGACCGACAGCCCGACCGGAAGCTATCAGAACGACACCGATTCCTTCGCGATGGGGCCGGTGTTCAGTACCACGGGACAGAGAGGCTGCCGATTGGACAGCCGCGTTCGCCTGCAAACCGAGCTGGATACCGACGGAGTTCTTATAGAAATATCCAGAGACAGCGGGACCAGTTGGCAGATCATGAACGGACTCTCAGGAAGCAGCAATGCCCAATTCGTTCCCATCACCTGGGGAGACATCGCCGATGGCATGGCTGACTCACGCTTTCGCTTTCGATTCATGTCAAACGAAAGCCAGGTCTTCGATGGCGCGTATTTGGACAATGTCCGCATCGCCTGCGTGTCAGGCCCGCCGTCGGGAATCACGGACTATCAGTTTTTTCAGGGCACTTCGATGGCCACCCCTCATGTGGCAGGACTCGCTGGATTGCTGCTCTCGGTTAATCCGAACCTCACCGTAACCCAACTGAGGAACTCAATCCTGAACACGGTAGATCGGAAGGCGGCATTGAGTGGAAAAGTGTCGACCGGTGGCCGTATCAATGCCCGCGCCGCATTGGCCAGCGTGGCGGCGAATTTCACCGTCACCGTCGCCAAGGCCGGTGCCGGCACCGGCACGGTGACATCCACGTCCTCTGGGATCAATTGCGGAGCGACATGCAATGGAGAGTTCCCTCAAGGCGGCACTGTCAACCTTTCCGCAACACCCGATAGCGGGTCCATCTTCGGAGGATGGAGCGGAGATTGCACAGGAACCGGCCCCTGCTCGCTTACTCAAGACGCGACTGTCACTGCGACATTCGACATCGCGCCACCCCCGCCGGCAGCGAGCGCGGGCGGAGGAGGCTGTACGCTCGCCCCCGGCGCAACCGGAGATCTGTTATTACCCGCCATGTTTTTCATGTCTCTGATTGTCTTATTGTGGAGGGCAAGGCGCCATTGAGCTTGAACTTCGGAGCGCGAGAAATATCGTCCCAACGGAACTTGGATCCCGCCCAAGGCTTCCTCTCCGGTGTCTTCCCGCGACCCAGGGGCTCAGGCCAAGTCATGGCGCTCCTGGGCCTTCAACATCATTTCCCCTTTCATCGGGACTCTGTATTTCTCTTGTTGTCGGCTCTTGGTCCGCTGGCATGGCTTGCCATGATCCGGTTCTTTGCGCCTCAACCGCAGCCTTGGCATGCCATATGGTCAGCGGCATTTCTCTCCGTCGCCCTGTGGCAACCTCTGTTCGAAGAGTTGCTGTTCCGCGGCGTCATTCAAGGACAGGTCCTGCAAACCAGGTGGGGACGGAAAACATGGATCGGCCTATCCATGGCCAACCTCGTGGTGTCTCTGCTATTCGTATTGGCCCATCTGGCCTGCCATTCCATCCCATGGTCTTTACTCGTGTTTGCTCCTTCTCTCTGTTTCGGCTTCATACGAGAGCGCTTTGGATCCCTGTACCCCTCCATCGCTCTGCATGTCTTCTATAACACCGGTTACGTTCTTCTCGTCGGTGGCGCCATCCTTCCGATTTCCAAATAAAGCGCTTCTCATTCGGACTCTCTCCGATGAGGCCGGTACCAGGCGCGTATTCGATGGCATGTCGAGAAACCCGGTACTAGAGGCGTTTACCCGCGGGCATCAATTCGATAAAACAAAACAGTGCCTGCGGGTCAACCGAAGAGTTAACTATAGCGAGGTTGAAAACTCTCTCCGCCAGCCTCAATGACGATATGGCGATCAAGAAGCCGGCGACACGCACGACATGCGGCGTCACATGAAGAAAAAGAAACACTGGAGAATTTTATCCGGCGCCCTCAATCACGATACAGCGATAAAGAGGCGCCGGCTCAACCGAAGGTTGGTATGGTGGAGGCGAGGGGAGTTGAACCCCTGTCCGAAGATCGTCAGTGCACTGTGTCTACATGTGTAGCCGACAATTTAAGTTTCGCGGCCATCCACGCCTGTCGACCGGCTTAGAACAGCCACTAGCCCAGAAAGTTCTCGTCCTCAGCCGCTGAGCACCAGCCTTGGACCAGCCCGCTGCATCGCGCTCTTCCACCCCCGCGGGCATCAGATGGAAGAACGTCGCAGTTAATTAAGCTGCGAGTGCCAGTTCTTGATTGGCAGTTGCATTTTCCCGGAGGGTTACGAGTCCCCGAGAGCTCGACATGCGACAGTGACCTCAGTATCCCCGTCGAAACCGGTCGCCCCCTTTCTTTGTATGTGCTGAAGCGTCCTCTCGTCATTCGTGAAGCGCGAAATAGGACGAACTTCCTGCGAGATATGCTTCACGTTTCACCGAACGACGTACATTCTAGATACTCATCATACCGCACTGGTCAATGGGACGCCACTTGTCTGTCCGAAACCTCTTTTCGAGGATCCCGGTTATTATCCGCATGAAGTCCCTATTCATCGAGACTCGGACGGATCAGGTATCGTCCATAGTGCAGCGCAAAGAGCAGGTACGCCCCACCCCACCCCAGTGCCGACAGGCCGAGCATCGCATGAGTCAGGGCTGTGGGGACATCGGGATTCGGAGCAAGGATTCGCAGAAGCGCCCCGACATTGATCAGAACGTACATGGCCACGGTGAGCCGGCCGGCATGCCGGGGCCGCCCTGTGTGGCCGAGGCTCGCACGGGTCATCACCGCGAGTGTCATCGTACCCATCGCGCCGGTGGTGAGGACATGAACCGCATTCGCCGTCGTGAACCCAAATCCTAGAATCGACGCGCCGAGAGCCAGTAAATACAGCCCAACCCAAAGATAGCCTACATGCAGGACCAGCACGAGCGGTTCGCGCCAGGTCCGCCACCCTCCCCAACGCACTAGGCGCGCCACACTTGCCATGCCGGCTACCATCAACATGACTCCTGCCCACGCGCTCTCCGGTTGGAGAACCCACGCGATGACTCCCACGAGGACCGAGACAATCGCGACGCCATCCACCGGAGAAAACACTGCCGGCAGCTTTGCAATGTTCCTGTCCGCCAAAAACTCACGGGTAAAGGTGGGTGTGAGGCGTCCGCCGATGATGGTCAACATCAGCGTCATGACCGACAGCGCGAAGCGCTCTGGGAAGTCCGTGGGCGCGCCACGCAACGCCGCCTCGTGGAAAAACATATTGGCACAAGCATACAAGCCGACCAATATGCCGATCGGCGTTCGGTCCCAGCTACCGGCTATTACAATCTCTCGCCAGATATAGGTCGCTAAGAGAACCAAAAAGGCTCCGTCCACAACGGCGGCTGTCGCCGCTCCAGCCCATGGGAAAGCCATCAGGAGCCGTCCCCCCAGCCACAACAGGAATAATAATAGGAGCGGCGCCCCCCGCAACGGCATCCGGTCCGTCCAATTCGGCATGGCGGTTATAGCTAAGCCCACAATCATTGATAGCCTCTCACGATGTCGTCGAGGGTGGTCTGGTCCTGATACTCGCGGCGCTTCTTGAGAGCGGCGAAGTCATGCTCGATGGGATTGAGGTCGGGAGAATAGGGCGCGAGAAACAGCAGGGTCGCGCCAGTCGCTGCGATGAGCTGCGCTGTTTCGGGTGCGGTATGAAATGCGGCGTTGTCCATGATCACGAGATGGTGGACGTTCAGACGCGGGCACAGCCGCGTCTTCAGCCAGGCGTTGAAGACGGTTGTATCGCAGGTGCCTTCGAATAGACAGGGTTCGGCGAGTCGCCCATCCATGCGAGCGGCGATGAGCGACGTGCGGGGCCGTCGATGCCCGGAAACCAGGCCGTCCACACGCTGGCCTTTGGGCGCATATCCATGCCGCCGCGCCGTCGAAGACACAAACCCGCATTCATCGATGTACACGGGGTGTTTGCCACGGCGCACGAACCGCTCGCGAAGGCGGAGGAACTGTTTTCGTCGGAGCGGGTCGCGTTCGGAATAGCCCAGTCTTTTTTTTACGGGTCACCCCCAATTTTCGCAGCGCGTTCCAGATACAGTGCCGCGAGACCTGGAACTGCCGCGCCCGTTCCGCTTGAGTCTGATCGGGCTGTGCCTCCACATGCCGACGTAACTGCTCCCAATCCAGCTTGCGGGCCCGGCGAGGGCCGGGACGCTGGTACGTCAGGCCGCCAGGCTTGAGCCAGCGGTACACGCTCGCCTCACCGACCTTGAACCGCCGAGCCGCTTCGGCCTTGCTGCCTCCACCGCGAACAAACTCCACAACCCGTTGGCGCAAATCTGTTGAGCATCTCATCCCACAGGATCGCACATGTCTACCGTCAATAGCGATCAGTAATTGAGGGCTTAGCCATA
>NZ_CZPZ01000017.1 GCF_001458775.1 Candidatus Nitrospira nitrificans | reverse complement strand
GTTGGTGTTATGGCAAGACCCCGATGCACACGTTCCTGGACAGTGTGCCCTTGGCGAAGGAAAAAATCCTAGCGGCGTAAACCCGGTGAGGACTCGCTGTCTGTCCGATGAAGTCTTGACTTATACATTTCAATACAGTCCGCTCATACTATTCTCATACTATTTATGAGCGCTCATGGTTCATCACGCCCCTACTCATCAGCCGCTTAAAGTTGTCACTGATAAAGTAATAGTTAAATTATTGGCCGCGGCCTATTACTTTCAAAGTATCTTCTAAAGTGTTTTCTGTATCTATTCGTCTGTGTCTGGTTAACCATAGCTGAAACCTGGCCTAACTTAGGTTCATAATGATAAAACGTCGACTTCTTGCTGATCCGTTCGGCCCTTGCAAACCAGGTCCACACTCCGTAAGCTGATCCAAACCATGCCGTGTCTCATCTCCTAAATCACGTATGGCACCGCCCCCACGCGATTACTATCACATCCTCGGTATCCCCCGAACGGCTTCGCCGGACGACATTAAAAAAGCCTATCGCCGGCTCGCCCGCCAGTACCATCCCGATCTCCATACCGGGGCGAAGAAGGCCGAGATGGAAAAGAAATTTAAAGAGCTGAATGAGGCGCAGGAAGTCCTGACCGATCAGGAGAAGCGGAAGAAGTATGATCAGTACGGGGCCGATTGGGAGCAAGCGCAAGCCTTCGAGAAAGCTCGTCAGCAGGCTGGAAGACAAGGGTTTGGCGGGCCTTGGGGCTCCGAAGGAGATTACAGCCGTCCAGGAAGCGGCGAAGCCGGGAGCGAGCATTTCTCAGATTTTTTTGAAAACCTCTTTGGAAGTCGCAGCCGTGGCGGACCCGGACGTAGTGGAGCCGGAATGCCTGGAGAGGACATCGAGACCGACGTCCAGCTGGGGCTGCGCGAAGTGCTCACGGGTGTGACGAGGCGCGTGAATCTGCGTGAGCCTCGGACCTGCTCGACTTGTCAAGGAAGCGGCACCGTGCGTGGCCGATCCTGCGTAACCTGCCAGGGAGCCGGGATGACGACCGAGTCCAAAACCATTGAAGTGCGGATTCCGGCTGGAGTGCAAGACGGGACACGGGTTCGGGTTGCCGGAAAAGGCCAGCCGGGAACACATGGTGGAAAGCGTGGGGATCTGTATCTTCATGTGGTCATTCCGTCCGATCCCATCTTTCGTCGGCAAGGTTCAGACTTGCATGTCACGCTGCCCGTGTATCCTTGGGAGGCCATGCTCGGGGCTGAGGTGACGGCGCCGACTTTGACGGAGCCGGTGAAGCTCAAGGTTCCACCGGGCAGCAAGGCCGACGGGAAACTGCGGCTTAAGGGGAAGGGATTGCCCTCAGCTTCGGGTGGACCTGGTGATCTGTTCCTGACCCTGCAAATTGTCATGCCGTCCGGTCTGACCGAAGACGAACGGGTATTGTACGAACAGTTGAGCAAACAGCGGCATCCAGACCCGCGTTTGGATCTTCTCTCTAACGCCCAACGGCGTTGAACCCGAAACCAACGAGGTCGCCGACGGCAAGCGCCTCGCTTGCGTTACGCCGACCGCTATGGCAAGCTTCGAATCCAGGACCTCTCAACCAAGGAGGAATTCATGATATCTCTCACAAAGACGACGGCCGCCTTTGTCGTCGCGTCAGCCTGTCTGTTGACAGTGGACATGCCTAGTCTGTGGGCCAATGATCCGAGCTATGGTCATGCTGGAGGCGGTCACGGCGGTGCTCATGGTTATGGCAAGGGAATGATGCATAGCGGGACCGGCCACCTGATCCGACATCTGCTCAAGCACGACAAGGACATTGGGCTTACGGCGGATCAGGTCGCCAAACTGAAAGACATCCAGCTCAATCTTGACAAAGCACGGATCAAGGCCGAAGCCGACATCCAAATCACAGAGCGTGAACTCAAGGCGCTGACCGACAATGAACAGACCGATCTCGCCGCGATCGAAACCAAGCTGAGACAAAGTGAAGATCTGCAAGTCGGGCTGCGGATGACATCCATCAAGACCCGTCGCGAGGTGATGAGTTTGCTGACTCCGGAACAACGAGCGAAGGAACAGTCCGAGCACACCAAGATGATGGGTCAGCCCAAGGGCCATGGCACCCCCCATGGAGGCGCGATGCCGTACGGCACGAATCCGCATGGTGCCTCTCCTCACGGGGCCAACCCGCACGGCAAGAATCCCCATGAAGCCGCGCCCCCAACTCCACCCAGCAACATGTCAGCGCAGTAATGGGACTACGAACACCTATGCAGAAAGCAGTGAAGCTACAGAGTCATGATCTTTTGGTTGGGGCCGGCCGTGCGCCGGCCAGAGCCATGTTAAAAGCCGTGGGTTTTACGGATGACGACCTGTCGAAGCCCCTCGTTGGCGTGGCCAATACCTGGATCGAGGTCATGCCGTGCAATTTTCACTTACGGCGGCTTTCTGAGCGAGTGAAGGCCGGGATACGAGCGGCCGGCGGGACTCCGATCGAATACAACACCATCGCGGTGTCCGATGGGATCTCGATGGGAACCGAAGGGATGAAAGCGTCCTTGATCAGCCGCGAGGTCATCGCGGATTCGATCGAGCTCGTCGCCCGCGGGCACTTGTTTGACGCTGTCGTCGCCCTGTCTGGTTGTGACAAAACCATCCCCGGAACCGTCATGGCTCTCGCTCGGTTGAACCTGCCGTCGCTCATGTTGTACGGCGGCTCGATCATGCCGGGACAGTTTCAAGGACATGATGTGACCATTCAGGATGTCTTTGAAGCCGTCGGCAAACATGCGTCAGGAAAAATGACCGATGCCGAGCTGAAGGACTTGGAAGACCACGCGTGCCCGGGGCCTGGGGCCTGTGGCGGTCAGTTCACCGCCAATACGATGGCCATTGCCTTTGAATTCCTCGGCATTTCCCCGATGGGTCGCAACGGAGTGCCCGCCATGGACGGACGCAAAGACGATGTCGCCTTTGAGTGCGGCAAGATGGTGATGGAGCTCGTGAAGCAGAATCTACGCCCTCGCCAGATTATTACTCGAAGATCCTTGGAGAACGCCATCGCCGCCGTTGCCACGACCGGAGGCTCGACGAATGCCGTCCTGCATCTCCTCGCCATCGCCCGTGAGTCAGGGATCAAGCTGAGCATCGACGACTTCGACAAGATCAATCGCAAAGTCCCCTTGCTGGCCGACCTCAAGCCAGGGGGTCGCTTTGCTGCCGCCGATCTGTATGCGGCAGGCGGCACAACTCTGGTGGCCAATCGATTGCTCGAGGCCGGGCTCCTCCATGGGAATCAGCCCACTGTCACCGGTCGAACAATCGGTGAAGAGGCATCACACGCTCGTGAAACACCGGGACAGCAAGTCTTGCGTCCCCTCGCCCATCCCATCAAAGCGACAGGCGGCCTTGTCATTCTGAAGGGCAATTTGGCGCCGGACGGGTGCGTGGTGAAAGTCGCCGGGCATTCGATGACCAAGTTCCAGGGACGGGCAAAGGTCTATGATCGGGAGGAGGATGCCTTTGTGGCGGTCAAAGCCGGGCAGATCGAGCCCGGTGATGTCGTCGTCATTCGGTATGAAGGTCCGTCCGGAGGACCAGGCATGCGCGAGATGTTGGGCGTGACGGCTGCCATCGTGGGCGCCGGCCTTGGTGATTCCGTGGCCTTACTCACCGATGGCCGTTTCTCAGGAGCGACTCATGGATTGATGGCCGGGCACGTCGCCCCTGAAGCCGCGAAGAGAGGGCCGATCGCGGCAGTCAAGAATGGCGACACGATTACCTTCGATGTTCTCAAACGCCGTTTGGATGTGGCCCTCTCGCAGCGAGAAATCGCCGCTCGGCTGAAGAAGGTCAAACTCCCAGTGCCACGCTACACTTCAGGCGTGATGGGGAAATATGCCAGACACGTCTCGTCCGCCTCGGAAGGCGCCATCACGAGCTGAGCTTGACCGAATCAATCACCGTCTGACCCTCAGAAGACAGTCCTCGCCCTTCCTCGCGCCACCATGCCTGTGCTGGCTGAGGAAGGGCTCTCGTTCTGTTATTGAAAATCTCGTCGCTGGAAAATCACGCTCGCCAGGAGGAGAAGAAATGCCGCATAGATCAACCCATAGGCCGAGGTGAGGGCCATATCAGTCAGGCCAAAGTCGAGGTGGTGAATCACATGTCCTTTGAGGTTGAATCGCTCGAGATTCGGAAGCGTATAGTAAATGGCATTGACGACCATCTGGCTCACGTCGTCTAATTTCTTGGCGAATTCCTTGAGGTCACCGGACAAGTGACCGATCACATACACGGCAAGGGTAAAAATGGCGCTCAAGGTCGCGCTCGTAAACGTCGAAAAGAGAACGGCGACGGCGGTGATGACCATCAGTTCTAAAAAGATGAGAGCCAGGGATTGAAAAATAAGGCTGGTGATCGGCACCTCCATGATCTGCAACACGATTAATAACCCGGCCACCATCACGATGGTATTCGCCAATAACGTTATAACCAACCCACAATACTTGCCCACCAGGAACGCATATCGAGGAATGGGCTTCGACACGATTGTATAGATCGTCTTTCGGTCGACTTCCTTGCTCACGAGTCCGATCCCAACGAAAATCGCGATGAGCACGCCGAACAGGTTGATGCTGGCCAGCCCCAGGTCCAAAATCAAACGATGGTGATCGCCAAGCGTCAGCCTCGATAAGAGAATAGAACTCCCGATCATGAGCAAGGCAAAAAACAATAAATTGTACAGCAACTTCTCACGAAGGTTTTCGCGAAACGTGTTGATGGCGATGGAGAGGATTCTCATACGGCTTCCCTCAACTCCGGCTGTTTGCTCTTGACCTCTCGAATGAACAAATCTTCAAGTGATCCTTTCTGTGGGGTGAGTGAAACCAGCGTTGCCTTGGCGCCTCGAATGATCTCAAGAACCGACCCCACGTGCTGACGGCTTGGCAGCACCAGCAAGACCTGAGGTCCCTGAACGATGACGCGATTAGCCAGTTGACGCAGCCTCGCCAACCCTTCAGGGCCAAGCCCATCGATTACGACTTCGACCGAGTGAGTCGCGCCTTCATCTATCAGCTCACTGACGCGTCCGCACGCCACTTGCCGTCCTTTGAGAATAATGGCAACCCGATCACAGAGAAGCTCCGCATCATGCAGGATGTGGGAACTGAAGAAAATCGTCTTCCCGGATTCCTTCAGACGCAGGATCAAGTCCCTGATCTCTTTGCGTCCGATCGGGTCCAGGCCTGACATCGGCTCATCCAACACCACTAATTCCGGATCGTTGATGAGGGCCTGGGCAATCCCCACCCGCTGCAACATCCCTTTGGAAAACTTCCGCAACTGAAGATGGCGGGCATGAGACATCCCGACGAGCTCCAACAACTCATCGATACGTTTGCCTAAGGCCACTCCGCCAAGCCCGAAGAGATGGCCATAGAATTGGAGAAACTCAAGGCCGGTGAGGTAATCATAAAAGTATGGAGATTCCGGCAAAAACCCAAGCCGGGCCTTCGACTCCTGGTCCCCGATAGGGCGACCGAAGAGCCAGGCCTGTCCGCTCGTGGGATAGATCAGCCCCATCAGCATCTTGATCGTGGTTGTCTTCCCTGCCCCATTAGGTCCGAGAAATCCGAAGACTTCTCCCTGCCTGACCTCAAGGTCGAGACCCTCCAGCGCCGTCACCGGCCGACCCCAGAACCCGACTTTGAACGTTTTTGTGAGCCCTTCGGTCTTGAGTATACTGTCTGCGTGTTCCATGCAACCTCTATTCGATATCGCCTCGTGTAGCGAGAGAATCAGCCGGCACGTAGACCCCCATCCGTTCGTCGTGTGTGCTGCTGATGACCTTTCCGGTCTTCGAGTCATAGAGATAGTCACCACCATACGGCTCAAGCGGGATTCCAGGAAGTAACCCGGCTGATACGAGTTCCATGAGCGAAGCAGGTCTCCTCCCTTTCGAAGCAGTATACTGCCGGATCAGCTGTTCTAGCATTTGAAGATCTCGTTCCAGACTCACCCGTTTGATTCGTCGCTGCAGCTTCTCACGAACCAACTCATCGGTCGTCTGCTCAAGCATCGCCTCTAAAAACTCAAGCGCCACCTCAGGGTTCTTTCCTTGGACATAGAGCCGAGAGGCCAGCCTCGCGGTGTAATGAGGTGGGCCGATGGGAAACGGTCCAGGGATTCGAGCCGCCTGAGCCATATATTCGGCGGCCCGGAGATGATCACCGAGATGAAAAAAGTGGTTGAAACCCAATCGAAACGGAATCTGCCATGAAGCCGGATTAGGAACGAGTCCCTTTTCCAACAATTTATTGCTCAAGTCAACTCGCGTCGCCAATTCGGAAAGCACGACCCCTCCTGCCTCGTAGGCGTAAACATACTTGAGATCCAGGGTGGTGATGACATCGAGCGCGTGATAGAGCCATTCGTAGTCTTTGTCTCGCACGACGCGATCTCCGAGCACTTGCACGACCCGCAACCACAGAAGGTCCGCTCCGAGATGGTGATAGCCGAGCAACGCTGGGCGCAATACCTCTCCCCTCGGCAAGAGTCGAAGTTGTTCCAGCTTCGCGGCGCGGCCTTGACCGCGCTGTTCCAACAGGTATTGCATGGACAGACTGGCGCTGAGTAAGAGGATGAGAGCAAGAAAGGAAAGCAGGTGTCGACGTCTAGTACGAAGCACTTCGAATCTCATGACGCGATGCATGCCGAGAGGTGAGGTTCCGAGAAACGAGCTTCGAACGTACAAGCCGGTCAGGACTCACAGAGTCCTGACCGGACATTGCAGCCTGACGACAAGTTAGAATATGCTTTCGTTCGTCAGACAGTTGACCACGTTGCCGAGGTCCGACACTTTGAAATCGCCGTTGACAGCGTCGCCGTCCAGGTCACCGAGGGCTTGAGCGACGAATCCCAGCGTCGGGGCGTTACCAGGACCAGCTGCGAGAGCCGGACTACCGCAGGCACCCTTCACAGGGGTCGGCACACCACCAACCAGCAGCGTGGCCGCTGCGCTGGCAGCCGTCATATACTGGTAACGCACCGAACCGGCCGGCACCATGCCGATGTCACCATAGCGACCAATAGCTGTTGAAGGAGCGCCTGCGTTATCAAAACACCACACGGCACCACCAGGAGTCGGACCAGCAATACCACCAGCCTGTCCAGGCCACGCCACTAGTGCACCGTTGTTAGGAATTGCGGCAGGAGCGGCTACTGTGCTCATGAAGCACCGTTGCTCCGCCTGGAAGGCAAATTCCGCCGTCTTGATCGCGCTCAGGTTGGTCTTGGCCTCCGACGTCCGCGACCGCATCTGATACTGAATGAAGTTGGGAATGGCGATGGCCGCCAGGATCCCGATGATCGCCACGACGATCATCAACTCAATGAGGGTGAACCCCTCTTGTTTTCTCATTGCCTTCAACATCGTCCTGCCTCCTTGTTGATGGTTCACTGACGGCCATAACCTGCGGCGCTTCTGTTGCCGCCTACCGGTTGCTCTAGCAGGTTTGGTGCCGATCAATGACAAGGCCTAGCGTACCATCGATCCCTGATGATGCAACAACTTATGCGAAATCAGCGCGTGATCGATCCGGAAGGAGGCCGCGTTGCTTCCGTAATCTGCTCCGAAGAGCCAAGAATTGACACTTTTGAGCCCTGTCACCCCAGCGGATTGACACCCATCTCCGCGTGCTGCGTGCCCCTTCGAACGGCATTAGGACGAATAACCGGCGCCAGCCCACTATCAGTCAGTATGTTGAGGTTGTAAGAAAGAGACGACGAGCGATGGAGCTTTCTGAATGGACTACGGAGTGGCAACTGGACTGGGTGTCTTCTCTGCTTGGCTTGCTGGATCTGGTCCTCCTGATATTGATCGCCGGTTCGGACGATGCAAGGAGTCAGGCACGATAGTGTGCGGGCAAGAGAGATATTGGCTCCTGGCTTAGAACAGAGGATGCTTTGATTGGAAATGTTTGATGAACGATGTGTGAGGGGCAGCCCCCCCTCGCTTCAGACAAACCCGTTATCTTTAGTCAGCACCTACTTGTCTTCCGCCCTCTTGTCGGAGAGCGATCTCTTCAGACCTAGCAGCGGGGATAGTCTCCAACGCATGCGCGATCTCCTGCATTTCCTCGATGGCGAGCAGGATACGTTCCAGCGGTAAACGCGCCCAGCGGCGAAGTTGCTCACGGCGCGCGCCTTCGAAGCTGGTCACCCGCCAGTCGAATTCTGATACAGGCGATTCATTGTGCGGCATCATCTTCCAACCTCATGCGTAAGTGTTCAATGTCAATCCTATCCTGTTCCCGGCCGGCCGCTTCCGTCATCGCGATCAGAGTAGGGATACTGACGAACCGAACTTGTCCGGGATCAACTGAATAACGAAATCGGCATCCTTGGTAAAGCGCAGATAACCATGTGCATTCACCGCAAGCCCGCCGACGACCAGATATCGGATACCGGCATCATTGAGCGCTCGGACAATCGCTTCGAAGCTCGTCAGTTTCACAATACCGCCATCGTAGCGGATGTAAGGAGCGAATCATAGAATTTGCACGGTCTAACGAGCGAGGCAAGTAACAATCCTTGCTCTGTTGGTTATCTTGCTGATGAGGCTTTAGAAGATCATTTATGGCGTGGCTGGCTGAGTCTGCGTCTTCTCCGAACCGCGGCGCTTGGCTTGCTGGATGCGGTCTTCATTGGCTGGATTGGCCAGGCCCTGCTCGCGGAATCGTTGGAGCAACTTGTCATTGGAGGGATCGATCTCCAGTGAATGGAGCCAGGCATCCCGCGCATCGGACACTTTCTGCTGCTTCAAATAAATTTCCCCCAAATGCTCGTAGATAACGGGATCATCGCCGACCAGCGCCACGGCTTTCTTGATCTCCGTGAGCGCCTCGGCCAACATGCCTGATTGGTACAAGGCCCATCCCAGGCTATCGACATAGTAGCCGTTCTCCGGCTTCAGGGCGACGGCCCGTTTCGTCAGGGACAAGGCGTGGTCGATCTTGATGCCGCGCTCCGCATAACTGTACCCAAGATAGTTCAAGGCATCGGCGTGATGGGGATCGAGAGAGAGCGCCGTTTCCATGGCGCGCTCCACATCCTCAAACCGATTCAGCTTGTCGTAGGCCGTGCCGAGGTTGAAATGGAGATCGGCGTTCTTCGGATTGTGCCGAATCCCCTCCTCGAAGGCTTGTGAGGCCTTTTCGAATTGCTCGCTTTGAAAATGGGCTAACCCGAGGACGATGTGCGGTTCGGGCTGTTTCGGCGTGAGACGGACGGCTGTATCGAGATGCGTTACCGCCTCCGGAAATTGCTTGAGTCGATAAAGAAGCACGCCCAGATGCACATGACTGTCGGCAAACTTCGGGTCCAGATGAATGTTATAGCGATAGGTCTCCAGCGCCTTCGAGACGTCCTTGGTCTCTTCGTACAAGTACCCGAGATAATCTCTCACTTTCAGTTCAGCCGGCTTAGCCTTCAAGATCTCGGTCAGTTGGCTGATCGCCTTGGTGAACTCTTTCTTTTCTCCATAGATGAGGGCCATGCGTAACTGGGCATCGAGGTCGCCTGGATTGTCCTCCAACAGCCGTTCCAATTCCGCGAGACCTCCGGCGTAGTCTCTCGTTGAAACATACAACTGGACCAGATGTTGTCGAATATCCCTATTGCGCGGATTAACCTGCTGGAGATACTTCTTGAGGACGGCGATCGCTTTGTCCTTCTCCTGGCGTGATTCGTAAACCGACGCTTGAGCTAAATACGCGGGCTCGAACGCCTGGTTGATGGCCATGGCCCGATCGAAGTTAGCCACAGCCTGTTCGCTATTTCCCGCTTCGATTGATATGCGGCCCAAATAGTAGTAGCCGATCGGCGAATCAGCGGTATATTGCAACCCTTTTTTGACGACTTGTTCAGCCTCGGCCATGCGCTTCTGATTCAGAAGGATGAGTCCCTTCGGGAAGTAGGATTCCCCTCGTTCCGGATCGCTCTCGATAGCCTTGTCCAAGAGTTCTACGGCGCGTTCCGGCTTCCCCGCGCTGGCCAAGATGCCGGCCATGTGGATCAGCAGTTGCGGTTCCTGACCCGTTCCTTCTCCGACTTCATCCGCGTACTGCACCGCTTGAGTCGTATCGCCCAACGCGAAATACAGGGCAGCCAAGCGAGACTTGACCTCGCGAGATTTAGGGTCGACTTTCAGGGCGGCATGATATTCCTTCAATGCGCCGTCGAGATCTTGAGCGAGTTCTGCTTGGTGTCCCATCATGAAATGGTAGGTCGCGTCGGACTCCGGAGCCGGTGGCGGGAGTGGCCCCGTTGTGACGGGTGAAGGAACCGTGGCCTGTGACTGAGGCGCAGCGGCGCAGGCGATCATCGCACCAGAAAGAAACAGGAAAAGCAGCGTCGTCCCTAACAAGGGCCGACCATACCGACCGACCGACCGACTGTACAAACCCATTGGTGTGTTCCGTCTTTATCTTACATTAGGACAAGTAGAAGGCGAGCATGTGAAATGATTATACCGAGTGTTCGGGTGATGCGCAAACGACTCGAGCCAGGATGCTGAAAAATCTCCCGGCGGCGTTCCCCGCCTTGCCTAAGCGGCTTCGCGAGACAGGTCGCATCGCTTGGAGTGTGTGAAGCCCGCTTCGCCGCGCCGAGCGTCGACGCAGCGCGAGGCGAGCGCATCGGGGTTGGTGGATGAGAACAGCGGCCTTTTTGAGTATCTTGAGTGATCCTGGCGTGAGTATTCTGCGTAAAGTTCTAACTATATGGCGGGTATCAACCGAGCTTTTCCACAGCCTGCTAGGCTTCGCGAAGATCGAGGCTTTCGAATTTGGCGAATCGGTCCTGGAAGAACAACTCTTTTTTTCCAATGGGTCCATTACGATGTTTACTGACGATAATGTCGGCGATCCCTTTGCGCTCTGAATTCTGGTCGTACACATCTTCCCGGTAAATGAACATGACTACGTCGGCATCCTGTTCGATCGCTCCGCTCTCTCGCAAGTCGGCCAGCATGGGGATCGGCGGTTTCCGGGCCTCCACCGCTCGGCTCAACTGAGAGAGGGCAACCACCGGCACATTCAGTTCCTTCGCCAGGGCTTTTAATGAGCGAGAAATATCGGAGATCTCTTGCTGACGAGACTCCGAATCGCTTCGTCCTTGCATCAGCTGGAGATAATCCACGATGAGAAGATCGAGCCCCTTCTCGGCTTTGAGCCGGCGGGCTTTGCCGCGCATTTGTTGGACCGTGATGCCGCCCGTGTCGTCGATATAGATGGGCGCGAGCTCCAATCGGCCGGCCGCCTCTGCCAACCGCCACCAGTCTTCTTTTTGAAGCTTCCCCGTCCTCAGCGCATGTGAATCCACCCGTGCCTCCGACGCGAGCATGCGCAGGACGATCTGTGGCTTGGACATCTCCAAGCTGAAGATGCCGACCACCGTATTGGCATGAATGGCGGCATGGGTGGCAAACCCTAAGGCAAGGCTCGTTTTTCCCATGCTTGGCCGCCCCGCTACGACCACCAAGTCCGAGGCCTGCAGCCCTGCGGTAATATCATCGAGGTCGTAGTATCCCGTGGGAACCCCCGTGACATGTTCCTTGCGCTTCGAGAGCTTGTCGATGACATCCAGACTTTCCTTGATGACCTGACTGATCGGGCTGAACGACCGTTCCAGTTTGCCTTGAGCGATGCTGAACACCGACCGCTCGGCAAAATCGAGCAGATCATCGATGGAGACTGATCCTTCATACCCTCTTGTCAACACCTCGGTCGAGGTGCTGATCAATTGGCGGGCCACTGCCTTGTCCCGAACAATCTTACAGTGATATCGGATGTTGGCTGAGCTGGAAACGATCTGGACAAGTTCTGCGAGAAAGGCGGCGCCGCCGATCGCTTCAAGTTCACCACGAGACTTCAATCGCTCGGTCAATGTGATCTGATCGATCACTTCGCCGGTGTCGGACAACTCCAGCATGGCCTGGTAGACCTTCTTGTGGGCTGTCCGATAAAAGTCTTCCTCCACCAGCAATTCCATCGCCTTCGGCATCGCGGCGTTATCGAGGAGGATGGCGCCGAGCACCGACTGTTCCGCCTCCAAGTTCTGTGGAGGGAGTTTCGGCTGAGAAAGATCCACCATCCCGGAGGATTTCATGCTACCCCTTCGAGGTCCAACCGCAGGCTTGCGATGAGACCTTCGATCGACACCGTTCGCTTGCGAAGATGAGCACGACCGAGTGATCCCGCGACTCCCCGGCGGTCGCTCGGATGGAGCACCACAACCTGATCGGGTTTGGAACGATTCGCCCCGACGACGATGATAGTATTGATGTTCGCGTCAAAACCTGCCGTCATGGCGGCGCTGAGCAAATTCCGCCCCGATGGATCTACGGTTCGTTGTACCGTTCGGATCCCCGCTCGGCGAAGCTGTTGCGCGACCGAAATCAGCCTTGTCGGCAACTCTACCGGCGCGACGACCAAGACTTTCGGTCCCTCAGACTGCGTCCTATCGGAAAGATTCAGCCCCCGGAAGAGCCGATCCACACTGAGGGCGAAGCCGGTGGACGGAAGGTTTCGACCGAATCGTCCAATGAGGTGATCGTAGCGTCCGCCGCCGCCTAACTCCACCCCAATCCCGTCGGTAAAGACATCAAAGACGATCCCGTCATAATAGTCAAACCCTCTGAATTCTCCGAGATCGAGCAAAATGGTCTCTTGATATCCGGTTTCACAGAGTACCTGATAGACCTGTGCCAGTCGGTCCAATGCTTGGACCAGCGGCCGTTCTCCCTTGGCCAAGGCGCGTCCTTTCGAGAGCACGTCAGCTTGCCCGCACAGTTCCAGTGCGTCCAAAATCCTATGAGCCGACCGTTTGGTGACTCCTTCCTGCGACAGAACCTCTGCCAGTCTCGGTAGATCTTTTCTTGCCGCTGCTTGTTCGGCCCGCTTCCGCCCTTCCGGCGAAAGTCCCGCACGGACAAGGAGTCCTTTGAAAAACCCGACATGTCCCAATGAAATCTTGAACGAACGCAATCCGACCTGCCGCAGGCACTCGATCAAGAGGATGATGATTTCACTATCGGCGGACACATCATCAGCCCCGATCAGCTCGGCGCCGACCTGAAAAATTTCTCGATCTCGGCCTGCATGTTCCGGTTCATATCGAAAGACGGTCGCCCGGTACGACAGACGCAACGGAAAGCTCGCGCCCACCATCCCCATCGCCACCGATCGGGCAATCTGAGCCGTGACGTCGGGCCGCAATAGCAGAATACGACCAGTCGTCCGGTCGACGATCTTATAGGAGTTCTCCAATAACGTCGGTTCGAGGCCTGGCGTCAGCACATCAAGGTACTCGAACGTCGGAAGGATGATCTCGTCGTAGCCAAAACGATTACAGTAGGCCAGTAATTCGGCTTCCAGATGCCGAACCTGACGGGCGGCCTCCGGCAGGATGGTGGCCATCCCGACCGGAACCAATGAATGCTCGCGCAAAGAAGGGAGCTGGCCCGAAGAAGCCCTACGCACCGGAGGAGCAGAGGCCATATATAACCTGGTCGCGAGAACCGTTATGAAAGGTTGGCGACCTTGACGGACAGAATATTCGAGCTGGAACGGATCTGATCCAGGGCCGCAGATGGAAATTCCGTATCGGAACCGATGATCAGCAACGCATCTCCCCCTCGCTTCTCCAAGGCACACTGCATCCGCAAGATATTGATCCCCTGATCCCCGAGGACCTTTCCGACCATCCCGATGACCCCTGGGCGATCGACGTTGTGAATCAACAGCATATGCCCTTCAGGTACCACTTCAACTTTAAATTGCTCGATCTCAGTCACACGGGCCTCTTTCTTGTGATACAGCGTCCCTGCGACCTGATGCGACACCTTGCCGGCTTCGACTCGAACCCGAATCAGGCTCGTGAAATCTCCGGCATCCGTGCTCTTGATTTCTTTGACTTCAATACCCCGTTCTTTCGCCACGCTCGGGGCATTCACATAGTTCACCGGATGTTCCATGATCGGAGTGAGCAGGCCCTTTAAGACGGCGATGGTCAAGGGTGCGATTGAGAGCGTGGTGACCTCTCCGCTGTATTCCACCGTGACTCGTTCGATTCCCCCTTGAACAAGTTGAGTCTGAAGCGCGCCGAGCTTTTCCGCCAGTGTCAGAAATGGTTGCAAGCGAGGCAACAACTCCGGAGCGACCGACGGAATATTGACGGCCCCTTTCGCTACTCCCTTGGTAAAGTAGTCGACAATCTGCTCCGCAATTCCAATCGCAACGTTTTCCTGAGCCTCGATCGTTTGGGCTCCGATGTGCGGGGTGCAGATGAAATTATCCAAGGCGAGAAGCGGGTTGTCAGGCTTGACCGGCTCCTCTTCAAACACATCGAAGGCTGCGGCGGCGACGCGTTTGGTTTTCAACGCTTCGCACAAATCCTGTTCGTTGATGATGCCGCCTCTGGCGCAATTCGCGATCAGCACGCCGGGTTTCATCTTGGCGATGGCCTGCGCGTTGATGATCCCGCGTGTCTCCGGCGTCAGGGGCGTATGGACGGAAATCACGTCTGCTCGTCGGAATAGGTCTTCAAGGTCCACCATCATCACACCCATTCGCTCGGCCCGTTCAGGGGCCAGGTACGGGTCGAATGCAACCACACTCATGCCGATCCCCTGCGCCATCTTGGTCAGGTGACTACCAATCTGTCCGGCCCCGATGATGCCGAGCACCTTGTTGTAGAGCTCGACGCCCATGAATTTGTCTTTTTCCCATTTGCCGGCCTTCACCGACGCGGTGGCTTGGGGAATGCGGCGACTCATCGCGCAGATCATCGACATCGTGTGTTCGGCCGTGGTAACGGTATTGCCCCCGGGTGTGTTCATGACGACGATGCCGCGACGGGTCGCAGCGGGAGTGTCGACATTATCCAGGCCCGACCCGGCCCTTCCGACGACCTTGAGCTTCTCTGCCGCCGCGATCAGTTCCGCCGTCACCTTGGTGCCGGATCGCACGATGAGCCCGTCGGCATCTTTAATCTCTTTGAAGAGCTCATCCTTCGGCATTTTGGATTTCACCACCACGGTGAATCCTGCCTTCTCAAGCGCCTCAACGCCCTGTTTCGACAGGCTGTCACTGATCAGAATTTTCATTCCCGCTGCGGCCATATGCATCCTCGCCGTGATTACTTTGCCATTAAGATTTCTTGCGCTTTTCCGACACCGCTGCCTAGCTTCACCGAATGACCGAGTCCTTTCAGAACCATTTCGGTCGCGGCCAATGCGGTGATCACGTCGAACGAATCCGCGTAACCCATGTGAGACAGTCGAAAGATTTTTCCCTTCAGGTGATCCTGTCCACCGGCAGCGGTCATGCCGTATTGCACACGAAGATTCTTATAGATGGCCTGTCCATCAATTCCATCCGGAGCACAGACCGCCGTCAAGGCGTCGCTCGGCGACTCTTTTGGGAACAGCGCCATCCCGGCGGCCTTCACCCCTTCTCGCATCGCCAGAGCCAGGCGTCCCTGTCGCGCAAACATTTTTTCCAGCCCTTCCGCCTTCATGATCTTGAACACTTCCTGCAGACCGATAATCAGCGACACGGTGGGGGTAAAAAGTGTTTGGTTCTTGGCCTGATTCTCACGTTCTTTCTTGAAGTTGAAATAAAAGGCGGCATTCTTGGCCTTGTCGGCCAGAGCCCAGGCCTTGTCGCTGACGCTGACAAACGCCATGCCGGGAGGGAGCATCAGAGCCTTCTGAGAGCCTGTGATCACGACATCCAAGCCCCAGGCGTCGGTCTTGATATCAAATACGCCAAGCGCCGTAATGGCATCGACCACCAAAATAGTATTGTCATAGCCTTTAACAATCTCACCCAGCGCCTTGACATCATGTGAAACCCCTGTCGACGTCTCGCTGGCCTGGACGTACACCGCCTTGATCGACGGATCTTTCTTCAGGGCATCGGAAATTTGCTGCGGATCTACCGCCTGCCCCCACTCCACTTTGATCTCGCTCGCCTGGACGCCAAAGGTTTTGCAGAGCTTGCCCCAACGCTCTCCAAACTTGCCTCCGTTGACATACAGCGCCTTGTCGCCGGGAGACAGAAAGTTCGACACGGCCCCTTCCATACCGCCCGTCCCGGAGGCCGCCAACATCAGCACATCGTTCCGCGTTTGAAACAGCCATTTCAGTCCTTCGCGAACCTCCGCGAAGATCGGATCAAATTCGGGTGCGCGATGATGGATCATTGGACGGGCCATCGCCAGTAACACCTCCGGTGGAACGGGCGTTGGGCCGGGAGCCAAAAGATACCGCTTCAACATCGATCGATCCTCCTTAAGAATGCAATTCTGAGTGGGTACTACTGGGAGAGGCGGTACGCTATCATTTGCGCCGGGAGACTGTCAAGAAAACGACCTTCGCAAACGAAGCCCGCATCAGGACTTTTCCTCTTGCGGGGACGCCATGGAACATTTTCAGACTCTCCCGCATCATTGTGATGTCTCGGTCCGGCATGACACTACGGGAAGCGGCGCCTGGCTTGCTCCATTTCTTGACAAGTCTGCGATGGATCGATAGGCTCACTTCACAGATGCTGCTCATGATATCGAAACTGTCCTCCCTCGCGATCACCAAAGCGACAGTCGTTGCATTGTGGATCATCGGCGCAAATGCGTTGGTGCCCTGCGTGAGTTGGGCCGACGGTATTCCGTCTGGGGCACCTTCGAGTATTATTTCTGCTCCAGATATGGGATCCCTGCAGGAAGAGGACGATGTCGATCCGAACCTCGTCCCGTTGGAACCAGAGCTGACACTCTCCCCGCCTGATTTATCTTCTACCGAGGACAAGCCTGAACCACTTGGCGAATCATTCTCTCAAGGGCCTCAGAACAGTGCGACTACGGACAATCAGGCCACTGCGTACAACATTCCCATCGTCATTGATCAGACCGTGCAAAGCCACATTCATTTTTTCAATACCTCCATCCGAAGTCGGTTTGAACAATGGCTCTTGCGCTTCAGCCGCTATCGCCCGCTGGTCGAAAATATTTTTGCGGAGTTTAATCTTCCGAGCGATCTTGTGAATCTCTCCCTCGTGGAAAGCGGCTTCAATCCGTACGCCTATTCACGAGCAAAAGCCACGGGCCCATGGCAGTTTATGAAAGGGACAGGGCTTCTCTATGGATTGCGGATCGATTATTATGTCGACGAACGGCGTGATCCGATTAAATCCACCGTGGCCGCGGCGCGGTATCTACGAGACTTGTATGATTTATTCGGCGCATGGCCTCTAGCCATGGCCGCGTACAATGCGGGTGAAGGGAAGGTGCTGCGGGCCCTTCACAAGGCGCAGGCCGAATCCTTCTCGGAGATCTCACGAACGAAGCTCATTAAGCGAGAGACTCAGCAATACGTTCCCCGAATCATGGCTGCGACGATCATTGCGAAGAACCTCGACCAATACGGGTTCAAGCAAGACCTCGCGCCTCTGCATGAATTCGAGGAGGTCGTCGTCACCCGCCCGTTGCATTTTCGGGCCATTTCGAATGTGACCGGCATCCCGTACAACGAGCTTCGGTTATTGAACCCAGAACTTCGGCGAGATGCGACCCCTCCTGGCGATGCGGCCTATCATCTGAAAATTCCTGTCGGCATGAGCGCGAAGGTATTGGAATTGATCGAACGAGTTCCCACACACAAATTCCCTCCCCTGCCGGTGATTCAGGATCGACAGGTTCGACAGGCCAAGGCCGGTTCTGCTCACTGGTACCGAGTTCGAGGGGGCGACACGCTTGAAAAGATCTCTCGACGATTCGGGATTCCCATCAAGACCCTCAAGGCCCGCAATAACCTTTCCAGCCCGGCTCTTAAAATCGGCGAACTGCTGAACATCAGGCGATAGCAATTGCTGCATCTGCTGGTCGTCGACGGATCAGTTGACTACGGTTTGGAGACCTTGGGGGGCGCTGAAAGAGTCGGGGCGGCCGGTGACGGATCGGGATTGTTCTTCGCCTCGATCACCTTGACACGCATGGCAGCTTCGCTCGTCAGAGGAGAGTTTGGATAGGTCTTCATCAACTCCTGATAACGCTTCAAGGCTTCATCGGGCTTCAAGCGATTCTCCTCCAACCTGGCAACTTCAAAGAGCGCGTGATCCCGGTTCATTGCGCCAGGAATCTCGAGGATCGCCGAGTAGGCCTTGACCGCTTGATCAAGATCTCCCTTGAGCTGGTAGGCGTAGCCTAGTTTTTGATGCACGAGACCGAGAAGCGACACATGTGTCCCATACGTCGAGATAAACCGATTATAGGCTTCGATGGCTGACGCGAGATCGTTCGACTGAAGATAGGCATTACCAAGACTGAATTGCGCGAGCGGGGCCGTCGGAGTGCGAGGATACTCGTTGACCACTCGCTGATACAGGGCAATCGCTTCTTTTAGATTGGTTGCCGCTTTTTGCGGATCATTGGACGCACGCATAAAGAGATGGACGGTCGCTTCTCGCTCAAGATCCTGCGCCTTACGAGCATTTTGTTCGTCATACCACAAGACGCCCCAGACTCCTCCCCCCATCAACAGGAGAAGCACAAACCCAACCACAATCGACCAGCGGTAGACCCCGAGTCCAAGCATCCAGTGCTCAAGTCCGCTCACGAGGTGAGCTTCATCCACCGGCAACGTCCGAGGCGGAACTTTAATTCGGTATGTCATGAGCAATCATCACGTCAATGGTTATAGTTGAGGTGCGACTTTCTGCGCCAGAACCTTTGCTTTATACTAAGGATGAATTCTCATTGTCAATGCAATTGGAACGGACTCATGACACAGGGCCGCGATATTGCCGAAGATCTGAAAGAGATTTAGACCACGCATGTTTCGACGCAGACTCACGCGACTCGCGGACCGATCGCTTATGCGCCGACTGTCTCCATTGGCGTCAGGGACAGGGCCGACCATCCACTATGCAGGGCGCGACGTGCTCTTGCTGTCCTCCAACGATTACCTGGGACTGGCCAACCATCCGGATGTCATACGTGCCGCGATCCATGCGACCGAACAGTATGGGGCGGGATCCGGAGCTTCTCGATTGGTGAGTGGAACCCTTCCTCCCCATACGCACCTGGAAGCCGCCCTCGCGACGTTTAAAGGGACAGAAGCCGCCCTGCTGTTTGGAGCCGGTTATCTCGCCAATATCGGCATCATTCCCAACCTCATCGGGCAAGGAGGCCTGATTCTGGCGGATCGATTGTGTCATGCCAGTCTCATCGACGGATGTCGATTGAGCCGTGCCGATCTTCGGATATTCCGCCATCGCGACTGTGCACATTTGGAGTCGCTGCTTCGACGACGGAGAACGACTCGTCCCACGCTCATCATCACAGAAGGTCTTTTCAGCATGGATGGCGATCTCGCTCCATTGTCGGATCTGGCCTCGCTGGCCGAGCGGTATGAGGCGACGCTGTATGTCGACGACGCTCATGGGACCGGCGTCATGGGGCCGACCGGTCGAGGAACGATCGAGCAATTCGGGTTGGAACAGCGGATTCCCTTTCATATGGGAACGCTCAGTAAGGCACTTGGGAGCCATGGAGCCTACGTCGTGGGGTCCAACGACTTCATTCAGTATTTGATCAACGTAACCCGTCCCTTTATTTTTACCACCGCCCTTCCACCGGCCATCGCGGCGGCGGCTTCGGCCGCGGTCGTAGTCATTCAGCGTGAACCCGAACGGCGTATGAGGCTCTGGTCGAATCGGCAACGACTATTCACTGGAATGCAGGCACTCGGTTTTCAGATGACTCAGACCGTCAGTCCGATTTTGCCCATCTTGCTGGGCGACGCCGCCATTGCATCAGCGTTCGCCGACCGACTGCTCACTCACGGGATCTACGCGTCTGCGATCCGGCCGCCGACCGTTCCGGACGGAACCAGCCGCATCCGCTTCACAGTAACGTCGGAACACACGACTGAGCAGATCGACGAAGTACTTCACGTCCTTGACCTCGCTGGTCGTGAGACCGGCATCCTCTAGCCGACCTCCTCAACGGCTGGCACCTTCCGGCTATTTTCTTGCTTTCGTGTTTTCCTATGGCATGATCACTGAAGATTTTCACCTCGCGAGCAACCCCTAACGCTGAGGATCACGGATAATGGATATCTCCAAGCTGCTGACATTTTCAGTCAAAGAAGGCGCCTCCGACTGTCACATCAGTGCCTGCGAACCTCCGATGATTCGCATTCACGGCGATCTGAAAAAACTCGATCATCCTCCCCTGACTCCCGATGAAACTCACGCCCTCATCTACGATATGATGAGCGACTCTCAACGAAAGACGTTTGAGGAAAAACGAGAATGCGATTTTTCCTTCGAGCTCGGAGACATTGCCCGTTTTCGCGTCAACGTGTTCGTGCAGCAACGGGGGCTGGGCGCCGTGTTTCGGAATATTCCGACCACCATTCTTCCCTTGGAAAAACTCGGCATGCCGCCGATTCTTCGGCAACTGTGCGATAAGGAAAAGGGATTGATCTTGGTGACCGGTCCGACAGGCTCCGGAAAATCCACCACGCTTGCCGCGATGGTGGACTATCTGAACAACACGTTTGAGGGGCACATCATCACCATTGAGGATCCCATCGAGTTTGTCCACAAATCCAAGAAATGTCTGGTCAATCAACGAGAACTCGGCGTGCATACCCTCTCCTTCGCCAACGCCCTGAAGTCGGCGCTTCGCGAAGATCCGGACATCGTCCTGGTGGGCGAAATGCGGGACTTGGAGACGATTCAGTTAGCCTTGACCGCCGCGGAAACCGGACACTTGGTCTTCGGCACCCTCCACACTTCCAGTGCGCCCAAAACGATCGACCGCATCATCGATGCCTTCCCGCCGGCACAGCAGGCGCAAATCAGAACACAGCTTTCGGAGGCATTGGAAGCCGTGCTTACCCAAACGCTGCTGAAGAAGAAAACCGGCGGACGCGTCGCCGCGCTCGAAATCATGGTTGCGACGACAGCCGTGCGCAATCTCATTCGGGAAGCCAAACTGCACCAAATCCCCGGGATCATGCAGGCCAGCCAAAAGGACGGGATGCAAACGATGGACATGGCGCTGGTCGACCTCGCGACGCGCGGAATCGTCCATAAGGCCGAAGCGCAGTCCCGCAGTATGAACCCCAATCTCTTTAATTCATCGATGACTGGAGCAGCCTAGCAAAGATGTTGAAAAAGTCCGCCAGCGTCATTCCCCGCCTTGCCGAAGCGGCTTCGCGAGGCAGGTCGCATCGCTTAGTAGTGGGGGAAGCGTATCTCGTGAAGCGAGCAGAAGCTGTGGCCCTTGTGGAACTGCGCTTCTTGGCCCTCGGCTTCGCCGCGCCGAGCGTCGACGCAGCCGCGAGGCGAGCGCGCTGGGGTGGAAGGGTGAAATGCAGGCCTTTTTGAACATCCTTAGGACATTGCTGCACCAGAACGCATATACCATGGAGTATCGCTGATGGATGTTCGCAGTCTCCTAAAAGTGATGGTGGACCGTGAAGCGTCGGATTTGTATTTGACCGTCGACGCCTCGCCGATCTATCGCATCCATGGCGCCACTCAGCCGACCGACGCGCCACCGTTCACCAACGAGCAGCTCGAAGCACTGGCGTTAGCCTTGATGCGCGGTCAGCAGCGCGGCGAATTCGAAGAAAAGATGGAGATGAACCTGGCGCTCTATTACAAGGAGCTTGGTCGATTCCGCGTCAACGTCTTTAGGCAGAGAGGTAATGTCGGATTGGTCTTCCGTCACATTAAAGCCGAGATTCAGACCGTCGAGCAGTTGGAACTCCCCCCGATCATCAAAGATATCGCGATGACCAAACGCGGCTTGGTACTGGTGGTGGGCGCCACCGGATCCGGAAAGTCGACATCGCTGGCCGCCATGATCGACCACCGCAACACCGTCCACCAGGGTCATATCATTACGGTGGAAGACCCGATCGAGTTCGTTCATCAGCACAAGAAATCCATCATCACGCAGCGCGAAGTCGGGTTCGATACCTTGACCTTCCAAAACGCGCTGAAGAATACGCTCCGTCAAGCTCCGGATGTGATTCTGATCGGCGAAGTGCGCGATACGGAAACCATGGAAGCGGCGATTACCTTTGCCGAGACCGGTCACCTGTGCATCGGAACGCTGCATTCCAATAACGCCAACCAGGCGATCGAACGCATCATGAACTTTTTCCCGGTCGAGCGTCACGCTCAGATTTATTTACAGTTGTCGCTGAATCTGCGCGCGATTATTTCCCAACGATTGATTCCGTCGGTCGACGGCAAACGCGTTCCGGCCTTGGAAATCATGCTGGACACGCCGCGCATCAAGGATTTGATCAAGAAGGCCGAGGTCGACACACTCAAGGAAGCCATGGAACAGGGCCTCGACGAAGGGTGTCAGACCTTCGATCATGTGCTGTTTCAGCTCTACAAGGCGAACAAGATCTCGTTGGAACAAGCCCTCATCAACGCCGATAGCGCGAACAATTTACGCCTCAAGATCAAGCTTGAAGGGTTGAAAGGTGATGAGGCCGTAAACGCCCTGCTTGATAAGCAGATGGGGGGACACGGGACCGATGCCTTTAAGATTCAGGGCGGCGCGTCAGGAAACGTCACGCCGATTCGCAAACGATAATCTTCCCTGCGCATCCTTTCAACGAGATACACTCCCTTCGGTTTGGCGCTCAAGATACGACGCCATCTTCTCAAGAGCCAGCGCACTCAGTTTGGATCCATACCACGTCGGCATCGTGTGTTCTGGATACCCCCGCACGACAAACTGTTGCGGCTCCAACACCGATTCGACGATGTACTCATGCACCGTCGTGGCCTGCCCCCGATATTCTGGATCATTGAGCCGTTGAAGACCGGTGCTGCCCAGGACCAACGGAGGCCCGACTTGGCCGGTCGCGCCGGGAATCCCGGGAATGATGTGGCACACCGGGCAGCCGGGTTTGGTCAATATCTCGACGAGAGGTTCATCGCCCGTCACAAGCGACAACGCTTCCGGCGTGAGTGCGAGAGTTGTGGATGAAGTCGGTGGAGGGCCGAAGACTCGGGGATCACGAAGCGCCCACACAACCGACAGCAACACCAGGCCGATCGCAGTCCAGACTACGAGCCGGTCCCTGACGCGCGTGCCGGGATTATGGCCGGATGATGGAGCCAACACCTACAACCTAATCGTCCGCCGCCTATCTCATCCCTTGGACCAGTTTCATGAGCTGATCAAGCCCTCCAGCTTCGATCTTTCCGTTCGGCGTCAGTTTATCGACCAGATCAGGAAGCAGGCCGGCCAGCTGTGAACTCGTGGCGCTGGAGGAAAGTCCCACTTTACTTGCCAATTGGTTCAGAAGATCGCTTCCTAGGCCTTGCTCAACCTGGTTCGGTGTCACCGGCAGATTCTGTCCCGTGCTCACCCAGGAATTCACGATCTCGCCGAGCCCGTTTTTCTGAAACGCCTGGACCAGGCCGGTGAGCCCACCGAGGTTGCTGTCCTTTCCAAGCAGTCCCGCTACCGCCTGCAGAAGAGGATTCTGTCCTGCCTGTCCGCCCAACATGCCACCAACCGTTTGCCCCAATTGATCCATGAGTCCCATAGGCTGGCTCCTTCTTAGAGTGAATACCACGAGGAAATCAGCAGAACGATCCTGCCGATCATCATCCGCAGCGGAGGATGTACCACAGAAATGAACCACAATCCAATGGACACTTACGGATTTCTCCGGTCACGCAGGACCATCACTTTGGAATACAGCGGATACGTGAAGCTCCGATCCGAAGATGGTTGACCAGTCGCAGCCCTACGGTTTAGAGAGGGCTATGCAACACCCTTTTTTTTGTTATGATGCTGCTCATGAGCATAACGATAAAAAAGAACGTGCCCTTCCGTGCAAGCCTTCTGACCGCAGGATGCTGCTTCCTCGCCCTTGGTCCACTCAGTCCCGCTTCAGCAGAAATGTACGTGGCAGGACAGGCGGGGGTGAATTTTGCAGACCGAATTAACAGCATTGCCGGAACGGGACCACTAGCAGGGGCTCCTGGTTCATTCGAAGACTTTGACCTTCAAAATTCGATTACCTATGGTGGGAAGGTGGGATATTTCCCGGGACACAGTTGGTACGGAATTGAGGGCGAGGTGTTTCACACAACTCCCCATAGGAAAAGCTTTGATGATGATCCAAGCACCCCGAACTTTGATCCCGCCTCCGGCGTTCATTTTCGCGTGACCACTGTTGGAGTCAACTTTATTGCGCGATATCCAGGACGTACCTTTCAACCCTACGTCGGCGCCGGTATAGGAGCAGGGATCGGCCATATTGGGGATACAGCTACGGTGCGAAGCGATACGGATGTGGCTGCCGCGTGGAATGTCCTCGCCGGTCTGCGCGCATTCGTGACGCCAAAAATAGCCGTATTTGGAGAGTATAAGTACACGGGCGCGACCTTCAAATTCGATCAAGCTTTCGGTGACTTGGGCGGATTCAGCGGGAATTATAGAGCACAGCACATCCTTGGCGGGCTGTCCTATCACTTCTAAGAGAAGGGGAAAATGTCCATGTTGCGCATGACAATGCTCGCTCCCCTGATCTGTGGAAGCGTCATGTTATCGGCCTGTGCAGAATCTATCCATCAAGTCCAACGTGATACCGAGCTGCTTGGCGTTCCTCTTGGGCTGGAACAGGAGATCGATACCAGCATAAGCTTTACGGATTTGAAGAGAGCTCCCAGCGAATATGTCGGCCGAACGGTCATGATCGGTGGGAACGTGATTAAGGCTAAACGGACGGAAGCAGGAACCGAATTGGAAATCTTGCAGCTGCCGACCGAAAACGAAGGCACCTTGACAGAGGAACGTCTTCGATCTGAAGGACGATTCCTGGCGGTTCGAGAACAATTTCTCGATCCTGCCAGCCTCCCGCAAGGCACACCGATTACCGTAATCGGGACCGTGAAAGGCGAGACCACGAGAGCACTTGATGAGAGCGACTATACCTACCCCATCCTGGAGGTTAAGCATATTATCGACTGGAAGAGTATCGCGGCGCAGAGACGAAGAGATCGAAGTCCATATTACGGTGCTTATTACCCACCCTATGGTCCGAGTGGATTCTATCCGTATGGTGGTGCGTACGGTGGTTATTGGGGGGGACCGTTTGGTGGCTATTATGGAGGACGCGGATTCTATGGGCCCTTTCGAGGTTTTTCGCCTGGCCCCTCATCTCCACCGCCTCCTCCGAGAAGCATTCCACCGGATTTGAGGCGAAGGTAAAAATCCGTGCTGTGACAGGGTGAGGAAAGGCCACCTGAATGAAAAAGAACGATGAGCAAATCGGTCTCTTTCTCTCTCGCCGTCATGCAATGGTGCTCTTGGGGGCAACCGGTGCTGTCTGGCTGATGGGATGTCACCGGAGTCAAGCTGCGACCGGTGTGTCTAGCTCGCCTTGTGTTGTTCGACCTAAGCAGACCGAGGGCCCCTATTTTGTCGATGAACGTTTGCACCGTTCAGACATTCGCTCTGATCCTGCAAATGGTCGAATAAAGGCCGGGACACCACTGACTTTGACGCTGCAAGTCATGAGGCTCAATTCGAACGGTTGTTTCCCCTTGCCGGGTGCTCAAGTCGATCTCTGGCAGTGCGATGCCGAGGGGGTCTATTCGGATGTGGACGATCCGAGTTTCAACACACTGGGCCAACAGTTTTTGCGTGGGTACCAGGTCACTAATACGAGGGGTGAAGCCCAGTTCCTCACCATCTACCCTGGCTGGTATCCGATCAGAACGGTACACATCCACTTCAAGGTTCGCACGGCAGCGATCGCCGGGAGGCATTTTGAGTTTACCTCCCAATTGTACTTTCCCGATGAACTGACCGACCGTGTGCATACCGCTCTCCCCTACTCGTCGAAAGGACGGCGTCGAGTGCGAAATCCCCGTGATTTCATCTTTCGCGACGGCGGCGATCAATTGCTGCTGCAGCTGTCTGAAACACACGATGGCTATGCGGCGACTTTTCCGATCGGCTTGCAATTCTAGCCCGCCACTATGGTTATCTTAGCTAGTTCTCATTTCTTAGTTGCGGTTTGAATCGAAGGACGATATCTTCGGCTCTACTTCATCAACAAAGGGCCGCCTGACTTTGATCGCAAGCCGGATTAATCATTTGATGACGATTCGGACACCGCGATCATTGTTTCCAATCCTGCTCCTTCAGGCACTTGTGATTCTTACGTCCTTTGCCGCCTGCAACAATTCTGGCAGCGGCGACAACGCCGCGAAGAAAACAGAAGCGCCCGCGTCGAACCCTGCTCTAACTTCAAGCCAATTGCCGCCATCTCCAGCAGCGACGGAAACTCAATCATCCAACGCGCCCCAAATCGATCCGAATGCGCCCATCCCAGCGCTCAGCACCAACATGATCGAGGCATTCAGTAAGGAGATCCCGGAACTGGCTCAGGAACGCGAGACCATTTTGAATGCCGAGCAGGAGCCATCAAAGGCGTGATTGAGGACTTCCGTTCAAAGCTCACGACTCCAGCCAAGGCCGACAAGAAAACCAGTTCGCTCATACCAGCCGTCAGCCCACGCGCTGTCCTGTTCGGACAGGCGCGAGGATCCCGCGCGGACTCGTTTAGCTTCGTGGCCTCCACCGAAGCAGCAGATCAGCCAAGCCTATCGGTGTTGGGAGATCTTCAGTTTGGCGTGATCGGCCAGAATCTCGGCATGTTCCTCGGAGGCGCCAACACCGATGCAGATACATCCTCACGCGGCGGAAGCAGGACGGTTCCCATTAAAAGCAACGGACGGGTGGTTGCCGAATTAAAGCAAACCAAGGAACCAGGCCAGCCGTCGATTGCTGAATTGACCACGCAAATTGCCCACCCTATTCTGGGAGTCGACGCGTTTTCAAAGTTCACCATCAGCGGCAGTTTCTGTCCGGCTCCTGACGGATCCGTGTCCATCACGGTCACCTATAGCTCACATGGCCATGCCGGGAAGAAGAAAACGATGACGTACGACAAGCACTATGGGGCCGTCGTGAAGGCGATTGTCGGCGAAGACGCCGAAGCGGCGAAAGAGGACTACCAGCTGACACCCGCCGACGGACCGGACTCCGCACGAAGTAAACTGCTCGGACAAGGCGCCTTCAATGCCGCCCGGATGCACTGGGGAAATGGCAACTGCATTAAGATCATCGCTACCTCTCCCGGCAACGTTGCCCCCAAAACGACCTCAACCATCCCCGTCGATGTCGTCCATAAAGGGGATGGATCGAAAGTGCCGGCGAAGGTGACCGTCGAATTGTCCGGTGGCGCGTCGATCTCACCTGCTGTCATTCCGAAGGCGCCGGGCGAAGTCACCCATAGTGCAGTAGAGGAAAAGGACGCCACCATGAAGGTCACCCTCACCGCCACGTCTCGACGCGGGAAAGCCATGGAGCCTCTCACAATCACGACAGGTACCCAGGTCTATTTGATCGAAGGGGGCGCGGATGCATTTCATGCCACGGGCGTAGCCTGTGACTTCGCAAAACCGTTTAATGTCGATACTCTTGATGATAACGGCATCATTACTGTGACGTTCACGCCGACTTCCGCAACGGGCGGAACATACAGCTACTCCGGCAAGTTAAAAGGGTTTGCCGCCTGGGGCAAAGGATCCTACACCGTGACGTATAGCGGCGACGTTCCTGTGCATCTCACTGCGAAAGGGCCAGGGACAGTCAAAACACCCATGGGAGACATGACAGCCGAAGGAACGGAGGAGTATACGATTACTCCCTATTCATCTAACAGTAATAATTGCAACTGATTCATCTTTCAACAAGGAGATGGCACCCATGCGCATTCAACTCTTTTCGTGGTTCGTAGCCGGCGCGGCCGGTCTGATCCTGGCCGTTCCCGCATTCGCCGGTCCCGGTATTACCGCCGAATATTCGGCGGAGGAGATTATCGAAACGGAGGACGGCGTGACGAAGTCCAAAGTCTATTCGACGCCGACGATGGAACGGCGCGAAATGAGCGCGGGCGGGCAGCAGATGATCGCGATCACGCGCCACGATAAGAAAGTCATGTGGAATCTGATGCCGGAAGAGAAGATGTTCATCGCCATGCCGATCGGCCAGAGTGCCCTGAAAAAAGAGGATAAAACCGATCTCTCGGCCTACAAGATCGATCAGACGCCGATGGGCCAGGAGACCCTGAACGGTGTCGTGATGAATAAAGCCAAGATGATCATGACCGGCAAGGACGGCTCGAAGATGGGTGGTTTCATGTGGACGACGAAGGAAGGGATCCTCGCCAAGATGGACGCGATCTCAGTCGAGAAAGATAAGAAAAGCCGCTTTAAGCTGGAAATGGCCAATCTCAAAATCGGCAAACAGTCTGCCGACCTGTTCGAGGTTCCCAAAGGCTATGAAAAGATGGACATGGGAGCCATGGGTGCGATGGAGGGCATGGGCGACATGGGCAATATGATGAAGGGCATGTTCGGGAAGTAAGGAGGCGCTGATGCGGAAGACACGGGTGCTCATACTGACAGTTGCGATCGCCGTCACACTTGGAACTGCTCAGGCTTGGGCGGATGAACTGTGCTCGGAACCGGATAGGAAAGCCGCGGCAAAAGCCGCGCTCGCGAAAGCCCAAGCCCTTCAAGCCGGTGGCAAACTCCGCGAAGCCTGGGACGCAGCCGGCCAGGCGGACAGCGACTGTGCGGATGTTGATACGGTCAAAAAGCAAGTCGCCAAGGCCATCGGTGCAGACGAGGAGCGCAAGGGGCGGATCGATGAGGCCATCGACTGGTACCAGCGGGTCAACGCCGATGCCGACGCCACCCGGGTCATCACCAAGGCATCGGGAGACCGCCCGGACGACGTGAGGTTCATCGGCCGCGCCATCGAGTATTTTCGCTTGAAAAACGACAAGGGAAATGAACAGAAGATGCGCGATATCGCCAAGCGCAATGTGGAGAAGCAATTGGCCGAAGAAGCCAAACGCTTCGATACGCAACTGAAGGAATCACAGACCTTCCTACAGAAGGCCCAGGAGTGGGCCTACTATGCCGAATGGGGAAAGGACCGAGTGCGCGAGCGCGCACAAATGCGCGGGGATTTCTTCGCCAAGGAGGACTCCCGTATGGCTCTCAAAAAAGCCATCTCCTATTACTTTGTCGGAAGTTTGGACGAGAAGATCAAGAGCGTGAAATCCAAGGCTGCCGGACTCGGCAAGCAGGCGGAAACCAAGGGCGAGCCGGAAGTGGCGGCCGACTATTATATGATCGCGGACCAAGGCGACAAGGCCGAGGCCATCACCAAGCAGGCGGAAGCAGCCAAGCAGAAAGTGGAAGAGGGGCGAAAAAAGACGTTCAAGAAAGACCAGGATGACCTGGAAAAGGCGCTGGGATTCTAGCGCGTGCACGATATCAAAAGCCAACGCCGAGATGAGCAAACACCTGACCGAGGCTCAACGTAAAGCCCTGCGTCTTCCGCCGGCAGGAAGCCCGGCATCGAAATAACCAGCCGCTCAGATTCTTATCGGAATCGTGGCCAGTGTTGATCCGCTGCGTGTTGATTCCGCCTGCTTGGCCAGTCGATTCGCGCCTACTTGATTCTTACCTTCATCGGGAGCGATGCTTATGAGGTGATCCCGGAGGTCTCTATGAAACCGGGGTAACCCCATCACTTTTCCTCGAGTCTCTCTATTTGTATGGACGCCCTCGGAAGGCCTTGTGCCTGCGAGGGCGTTGTTGTTTCCGCAATCCAGCCAGGAGGTGTTGCGATGAAACCCTTGATTGTGTTGTTTGCGACTGTTGTGCCGTTGACGATATCTCTCGCGTTTGCCAATCCGGCCATGTTGCCCAAACATCCCGGCTACCCGATGGGCAAGGCGGTCGATCCCGTGACGGGTCAATCACTGGCAAACGATCCAGGCCAGGCCAATGCCAATAAGCAAGAGGCGCTGGCTAACGCGGCGATGGTCGACGATGCGCGTTCGAAACAAAATCTTCCATTCAACCAAAATGACGAACGTCTCTTGGAGAAGCCGGGAGCTGGACTGCTTCCCAAAGTACAGGGCCCGAACATCACCATAGACCCGCCGGTCAAAGAAGGGACAAAGATGAGCGCTGTACCGGAATAACGAAGTTCCGATTTAGACCGTAGACGAACGTCGTCAAGCCCATTGAGTGCGGCGTCGGCGAGCGGAGCGACTTTGCCGCGCATCACGATGATTGGTTGCGCCGCATCGGCAACTGGGCTAGCTTGATGGCATGACGCAACTCGCCGAGAAATTAGACAAGAAGCTCTCCATCTGGACCTGAGGTAGCCGCTCAAGTTGAGCAAATCGTGACCGATGTGATCGAATTGGCCGACGCTCAGGCTCTGGATCTCCACCCCTCCGGCACAGTCGTGCAGGAAGTATTGGATACTCTGGATAAAGCCGGGTGAGGTGTGGGTGGCGGATCTCGGGCTGGCCGGCAAGATCCGTCCCGTCTTGATCGTCTCCCGCCATGATCCCGAAGCCCTCGTGCTCTCACTCTATATTCCGCCGACGACACAGCGACGACTGCCGTTAGCCGGCCATCGGATATCCGCGAGTGTGGGTGAGCAGTGCCATGAACTAGCGGCGGAGTCCGACTTAGGCAACCAGTCCGTTGGTATTTTGGATGGTACTTGCGCCGGCAGGTTGTCTCGGTTCGATCGAAGGAGGCGGAACTTCCGATTTTAGAGGAAGAGCGGTTTGAGAATCGTGGGAAAATACCGGGTTGGATAGCAGGACTCTTGTCTGCTTCTCGTCTGATTGTCTCGTCTCCCCTTTGCTTTTGTCGGTTAATGTGTCGATGAATTGCTCGACGGCAGCGGAGACGGCCGACAGACCTTTGGCGGCCAACGACTCGGGGGCAGCTTCGATGACCGGCAGGAACTTTCGAACGGCCTGGCTCACAGCCGGATCGTCTGGGATTTCGCCGATCAGAGTCAGGTCGCCGCCGACGTATTGATGGAGTATCTTACGGAGATAGAGGACATTGACTCGGGAACTATCGGATATCCGATTGATGATCAGTCCGGGCCGAAACGATCGCAATGCGGCAACCGCCACATCGCGTCCTTCCGTATCTGTGGCACCCGCGACGTCCATGACCTCCTCCACACTCGTGAAGTCTCGGTTGGAAAGGACCTCCGACATAGGGCTTCTCGCAAGAAAGCAGGCCAATACACGGCGGATCGCGGCCAACTTAATGAATCGGTAGAGATCAAGCACGGACGTCGGTTCGGGAGTGGCCACAGCCAGATGGATGTCGGCCATCAGGAAGAAGTCGAGCGCGTGAAAGTTGGTGCCCGCCCCGATATCGATCACCACTACGTCGGACTCCAGCTCACGGAACTGTTTCATCAGCCGTTTCTTGCGGGCATAGGCCATGTTGGCCGTCGCCAACGTTTCGCCCGTCCCGGCAATGAGACGGAGGTTCGGATGCATGGTGATGGGAATGGCGGCTTCGTTCAGCCGGTTGACTCGTTTATTCAGAAAATCCGTCAAGGTCACCGCCGGATTCAATTCTCCGAACATGATATGGGCATCGGCCCCCCCAACATCGAGATCGGCCAGGATGACTTGTCGTCCCCGCTTCGCCAGCGCCAACGCAAGGTTGGCGGACACCACGCTCTTGCCTACGCCGCCTTTGCCGGATGCCACTGAAATGAGCGTTGCCATGGTACCTGCCGTTTCGTTATCAATGAGAGGTGCGCGCCGAGGGTCTGTAGGGAGACAGACGTGAGTGATGACGTCATTGTATCGGTTGACGGAAAAATGAAAAGCAAAATAGCGGATTTCGAACAGCAGGAATTCAAGGCAACGACGTCACCATGCTCTCGAACGAACGGATCTGTGCTATCCTTCTTCCTTATCCCTCGGTGACACGACGCTCAGGAGGTTTCCACACGACCATGCGAAAGGCCAAGATCGTTTGCACCATCGGGCCGGCAAGTCATTCGCCGACCGTCTTGAACCGATTGATTGAGAACGGCATGGATGTCGCTCGGCTGAATTTCTCTCACGGCACACATGCCTCTCATGCGACAGCCATCACCGCCATTCGAGACGCGGCCGCACGGCGCGGCTCAGCGGTAGCGATTATTCAGGATCTGCAAGGTCCCAGGATTCGAGTGGGCCTCGTTCCGAAGGAAGGGATTGAAGTCCACACCGGCCAGGTGGTGAGGTTGCGGGCGTCCAGCCGGTCCAATGACCATGGGGTCGCCACAATCCCCTCCTCTCTTCCTGAGATCCCAGTCACCTATTCTTCTCTCACCCGCGACCTCCATGTTGGGTCACGGGTGCTCATCAACGATGGACTCATCGAGCTACAAGCCGTTCGCATGGCAGACGATCTGATTGAATGTTCAGTCATCATCGGCGGCATGATCACCTCACACAAAGGCATCAATCTTCCTGGAACTGCCGTCAGTGCCCCTACCCTGACTGATAAGGATCGGGAAGATATTCGCTTCGGCGTCACGCATGGCGTGGATTATCTGGCACTGTCCTTTGTGCGCGGCCCACAGGACATTGAGGCGGCACGGGCGTTACTGGCCGAGCATGGAGTCCACACACCGATCATCGCCAAGATCGAACGGGCCGAGGCCATTGCCGCGCTGGAGGAGATCTTGGAACAGGCGGACGGCGTGATGATCGCCCGAGGCGATCTGGGTGTGGAGATGGGGCCGGAAGCCGTGCCGCTTCTGCAGAAACGAATCATCGTCGAAGCCAATCGTCGGCGTCGTTTGGTCATCACCGCCACTCAAATGCTGGAGTCGATGACCCAATCCTTGCGCCCGACGAGAGCGGAAGCGTCGGACGTGGCCAACGCCGTTTTCGATGGCAGTGATGCGCTGATGCTCTCGGCTGAAACAGCCGTCGGAGCTCATCCGACCGAAGCGCTTCAAGTCATGGATCGGATTATTCGCGCGGCAGAAGAAGGCGCCGAACCGGGTGTGACACGCACACGCCAAACCGATTTGGAAAATCTGTCTTTCCCGGAAGCTGCTTGTACTGCCGCTGCCTCCGCAGCCAAATCGGTCGCCGCGAGCGCCATCGTGGCATTCAGTGAACGTGGGACCACCGCGCGATTGATATCGAAACAACGCCCATCCGCCCCCATTATCGCGCTCACGCCGTTTGAGCCGGTCAGGCGACAGATGGCCATCTATTGGGGCGTGCGTCCGTACACTGTGCCACAGATCGAGCAGACCGATGCGCGCGTGGAGGAGGCGGAGCGGCGTTCGAAATCGGAGGGGCTGGTCAAGCCCGGAGAAAAAATCGTGATCCTGTCGGGGTCTCGAGTGGGACAAGTCGGCGGCACAAACTTACTCAAGCTTCATGAAGTGAGCTAGGTCGTTCAAAAATCGGAATCCCACCATCTCATATTCAGCGACTCGCTTGCCTCCTTGTACGCGTAAGATCCTCCATGACTTCATGCCTGAGCATTCAACCCATGACCATAGGGGGTGCGGTGCTGCGGTATTGCTTTCAATCGAACAGGAGATTCCCCGGCGTTCTAACGACGCGCAGAGACCACGCGTGGCTCAAAACCAGCTCAGACGAAGGCAGGATAGTCAGTTAAACCGAAGACAGGCTACGGTCACGACGAACCGCGGTCGTGTTGCAGGAAGGTGCCACTCCTCGTTCTTGTTGTTGACGGAACACGGATATGGCAATTGTTTTCTCGATAGGGGTAAGACCTGGAACTTGGGAAGCGGCTTGTTCGAACTCAAGCAGACTCACAGTTCTCTGACTGCGAAGCCAGTAAATAAATGGCTTCCAGACTGGCTCAAAGTGATGGAACCACCAGGTTGGCGACGTATTTTCCTCTAAGCCTTTCCTGGATGACGCTACAAAAGTTTGAAGTTGTGGCAGGGGGTCATGCGCAACCTCATATTGATGAGGCTCAGAAGTCGGCAGCTGATGCAGCAGAAACATTCGTTCGTTCGGCTTTAAGTTATCCACAATTTCCCCATCCCGATCCGCACCATAGGTGCTGAGTTGTTTTAACCTTATCAAGCAATTCAGATGCCCAATACGTAATATTTCTATTTGCCCATGTATCTGGGACATTCATGCGCAGGGCGAGTGACTCGACTGTATGAAATCGTACGCAGGTGTATTATTTTTAGACAGATATCTCTCACATTCGACTCCTTGCGTCGATGTGGAGCTGATTCTTCTCTTCGACTAAAGCCACCGAATGGCCCATGTGATGCTACCGAGTTAAGTTAGGTTGGGCCCTTTCAAGCTAACAGCGGTTGGACTACTTTTGCGCAGTGAATACCGAGTTGGCCGTCCCAGGTTTCAGATATTGCGGTCGGGACCTCATAGCCCCGCGTTACGTTTTAATGCAGGATGGATGGCTCACGTTGTATTTCTACTGGAGATCTGGCTCACCATCTTTCCGCATCACTGGTACTCATTTTATTCTGCCGATAGGGAAAGTTTTTCCTGATCACCCTGCATCTTCTTCCCAGTTCTCTCCCACCGATTCAGGACTCCTGCGCTAACTCCACGCCGAATGGCACATTCAGCGACTTTCGATATGGCATAGAGCTTGAAGATGTGCGGATGTGAATCAGCCGGCAGGTCTCATCGACTGATGAAACGGATGGGTGACAGATGTTCATGGGACGAGTGCTGTTGTATCACCTTACATAAGGGAGAGAGATCATGGAAATTTCGGCATCACGTTTTTCAGCGATCAGCGGGTCCGGTACCTATCGGGATCAGATCGGCAGACCGGGAATGGGCGGCGCACGAGTAGATCAGATCGGGAAGCCGAGGACCGGTGGTGCCCCGGTGGATCAGATCGGCCGACCGAGGACGAGCGGCACCCAGGTGGATCAAATTGGGCGAGTGGTGACAAGTGGAGTACAGGGGGCTCAGATTGCGGGAGTGGTAGAGGGAAAAGCGCTGGTGGATCAGATCGGCCGACCTGAAACATTTGGAACACGAATGGATCAGATCGGGCGACCGGGGAAGGGTGATGCCCCGGTGGATCAGGTCGGCCGACCGGGGACGAACGGTACCCAGACGGATCAAATTGGGCGAGTGGTGACGAGTGGAGTACAGGGGGCTCAGATTGCGGGAGTGGTAGAGGGAAAAGCGCTGGTGGATCAGATCGGCCGACCTGAAACCTTTGGAACACCCATGGATCAAATTGGGCGACCGGAAATTGGCGACGCACAAGTAGATCAGATCGGGAGGCCGGGGACCGGTGATGCACAGGTGGATCAAATCGGCCGGCCGGGGATGAGCGGCACCCAGGTGGATCAAATTGGACGAGCGGTATCGGCGTATCAGGGGTCGGTAATCGGGGTTGTCATAGGTAGCCCGCAGTGGTTGCTTGAACAGACACAGAAATTGAGCGTATTGGGATAAGTAGGGAGAATTCCAGGGGGCTATTTCGAATGATCAGATTGATGAAATGGAGTGCCGAATTCCGAGTGTGATCGTCCACGTCGATTTGGGATCCAGGGGCGTAGAATGAAACTCCCCGCAGCAAGCTGCGGGGTATCACCGAACTAAAACATTCGGAGCTGCCGGAGATCTTCTTGCTGCTGCCGTTGTGGCTGCGAGTACCATTCGCGGTCTCTCAGTTGGCCCGTTCTCCTACGGTCGCCACATAGTATCCTAGTATCCGTCGGTCTGAAGCTCCAAAAATTCCAGCCGAAATCCATATCGTATCTGCATTGTCGCCTATTTCCTGATGCCCACTCACTGGCAGCTCAACTGGCCACGGTCAGATGGAGAACTCTTCGAAGTCCTTCGGAGGATCATCGTGCCCTATCGTAATGGTGGCATATCCACAATGATATGGTTGGGGCCGGTTCAGTGTATCAAGGCCGCTTCAAGTATGGTCTGTTCCCACTGATGAGGAGTTCTTGATCTTCGCGCGCTATATGGAACGTAATGCGCTGCGGGAAAAACTGGTCAGACAGCTAGAAAACTGGCGATGGTCCAGCTTGTAGCGCCGAACGCAAAGAGATCCGACACTCATCTTCTGGATGAAGTCCACGTTACGAGCCCTCTGCCCTTCCAATGTAGGATACCGCATCTCATGATGGCTGTGTACAATCAACTTCCATCACGGAGATGTCATGGCTCAGTTTCCTCATACGCGGGCCTACAAACGGTTTTCCTTCCATGCCCCGCTGATCATCGGCGGCGAATCCCATGTCTGTGAGGGTAGGCTTCTGAATCTCTCGATGGACGGGTGTTCGATCCTGTGCGATGGAGAATTGGCCCTTGGCAGCAGAGTGCGTGTGAATCTGCTCTTGCCGGATCAGGCATCGTCGCTACCTATTGAGTTGGGTCGAGTGATCTGGGTGTTGGGCCATGAGTGTGGAGTGGAATTTATCCAGCTGCCGTTGCACGCGAGGCTGCGTCTCAATCGCACATTGCGAGGCGCCCTTATCCAATTCCTGAACTCCCGCAGGAGTCGGGAGTTACCGGAACATACCGTCTCCGGCTTGTAATCGCTGGTTTCTGTTGGGTGTCATTACCCTAGGCAGGCCGTCTCTACGTCTTTCTAACCCAACCTCCCTCAGTACTTAGAAACGGAACGTTTCATGAATGGAACGGGGTTGAAGGCTATTCCGGGCTAGAGATTCTTCGGCCATAAGGAACCCAACTCCGGATACTTCGCGCGATAGTCGGCATGGCTGGCACGGATGACTTTCCGCGCTTCCTCCCGTCCATACACGCTGGTGATTTCAACTTTATGATGCGTGGTCCCGGGCGCACTCTTATAGGTCAAAAAATAATGCTGAAGTCGATCCATGAGGGCCCCCGGACATTCTGAAATGTCCGTGAAGCCTCCGTAGACGGCATCGTCTCGCATCACGGCGATGATCTTGTCGTCGGCCTCGCCGCCGTCGGCCAGGCTCAACCCGCCGATCGGCAGCGCCGTAAGGAGGATGTCGCTGTGTGGAATGCTCTTCTCCGACAACACACAGATATCAAGCGGATCACCGTCTCCCACCATGCCCTTGCGGCGAGCTCGTTTGGCGAAGATGCCGGCGACTTGGTCTCCTGAGTAGGTCTGCGGAATGAGTCCATAGTAAACGGGACAGCAGTTGGAAAAGCGCTGAGGCCGATCCACCTTGAGAAAGCCGCTGTTCTTGTCCACTTCATATTTGACCGTATCGGTGGGGACGATTTCGATGTAGGCCGTGACCACATCCGGAGCTTCCTCCCCGATCGATACACCATGCCACGGATGCGCCTTAAACATCAGCCCAAGCAGGCGTTGAAAGGGATCGCTTCCCGCTCGCATCGCAGTCGCCTTGTCCGTATCCTCTCCCCTTGTCTTTCCCTTTCGCTCTCTCATGGCACCTCCGGTTCTTTTCCGAACAACCTCGGCGAATGGCAACTGTTCTGAATCGTGCCCTAGTATCTCCCAAGATCTCGTTGGGAGCAATGGCTCCCTATTCTTTCGTCTCCCCTTCCGATCAAACGATACGAACGTAAGATCACTACTTTTCACCGGACATGGGCGCTCGGCGCGCGTACTCAAGTGCATTTCACATCCATCACGAGATCTGTGCTCTGAACCTCGGAGCGGCTGCACCTCATTATGAGCCATGAGAGAAAGGCTGGTCCCTGGATTGGTCATGGATTGACCACCGGCGCTGCCGTTCATCCCAGGGCTTTAACCAACTCTTGAGTCGAGGCAAAGACCCCGCTACACTCTCTTCTCAAATTCCTCGTGCATCAAACCGTCTGGAAGGAGAAATATGCGCGCCTTGATCGTACTCCCACTGGCCGTCATTCTGAGTGCAGTGTTCTCGTTCCCTTTGTCGGTCTTCTCCCAGGGTTTCCCTCCGTTAGTGAAGCAGAAGGTGGAAGCGGCGCAGAAGCAGGTGAAGACGATCGGCATGGACGAGTATCGGAAGCTTGTTGAGAATCCTGGTGCTGCCTTGATTGTGGACGTACGAGAGCCGCATGAGTACGCGGCCGGGCATGTGCCCGGAGCGATTAATATTCCTCGCGGCGTGCTCGAATTCAAAATCTGGAGTCATGTGGATTTTCCCGCCAAGACTGAGATGGATCGCCCTCTCATTCTGCAATGCCAAAGCGGGAATCGAGCCTCGCTCGCCGCGCAATCTCTCCAGGATCTCGGATTCACGCGACCGACGGCGGTCGTCATGAGTCTTGAAGAGTGGCAGACGGCCGGTCATCCTTTTACAAAGTAAGCTGTTTCCATCTCGGGAGCACGTGCTCCCTCTTGGTCAGGCAAATGTACGTCACGTTGCGCTTCGAAGGGGCCGTCTATCCCTTTGCCCCTTGCGAATGCCAGCAGGTGATGAAACTCCCGCCTTGCAGTAGACTCACTCTGTATGGATATTGATCTTTGACGATCTCGATATATTGAATGGAGAGCGACATGGCTCCGGATCCTTCTCTCAGAGTGATTGCCCGTGTCAGGGCTAAGACAGAGTATGTCGCACAGGTTCGGGACATCTTATCCGCGCTGGTTGAACCGACACGCCGCGAATCGGGATGCCTAAGTTACGAGCTTCTGCAGAATGGCTCCGATCCAACCGACTTTGTCTTCGTCCAACAATGGGCGAGTGCGGCAGCGGAACGGGCACATTTCGTCACCTCGCACATTTCCATTGCGCTGCAACGGTTGGCGGGATTGTTGGCCGCCGAGCCCGGAGATCTGTCGATATACTGTCATGAAATGACGTGGTGTGATGGGATTCCGGCACGTCAAGCTTGGCTTCGCCATTCATTGATGCAGTGCTATACTGCGCGACCATGACGCCTGTCACACCGGATACTGAACTCTCCTTAGCGTTTGAAAACCAGCGTGTGGTTGTTTCTCCATGGGGAGCCTCGTTACGACGCTACTTGCTGTTCAACGACGGAGGGCGGGAAACGGATATCGTGTGGGGCTATTCGGGTGGCGGCGGGAAGCAAGGCGGACAGGGCGACGTACTCATCCCGTTTCCCGGCCGCATCGGCGATGGGCGCTATTCGTTCGATGGGCGGCGATTTGAACTGGAATGCAACGACAAGGAAGGGCCGAATGCTATTCATGGATTCGTCCGCAGCCTGCCGTGGCACGTGCGGGACGCTAACGCAAACAGGGTGACATTTGAGATTCATCTCGACGCCGAGGCGTATGCCGGACGAGGCTATCCCTTTTCACTCGCTGTCGAGGTGGGGTATGACCTCGGTGCCTCCGGCCTCACCTGCACATTCGCCGTGCAAAACGTCGGGCAACAGGCCGCACCGGTCGGAATCGGTTTTCATCCCTACTTCACTGTTGGAACGACCACCATCGACGAGGCTGAGGTGCGGATTCCGGGAGCCGCCTATTTGGAATTCAACGAGCGGCTTATTCCGACGGGCAAGGTTCTGAGCGTGACCGGCACGCCGTGGGACTACCGGCGATTCCGCAAGATCGGTTGTCAGCGCTTCAACCATTGTTATGTACAGCTCGAACGCGACGCGCAAGGAACGGCTACGGCATCCCTGCGCGATACGGTGCGCAATCGCATAATCGATATTACGATGGATCACGCGTTTTCCTCAGTGGTCGTGTATACCGGAGATGCCATTGCAGACGCGCCACGAGCCGCGCTTGCCGTCGAACCGATGACCTGCGCGAGTGATGCGTTCAATCATCCGGGCTGGGGGCTGAAGCGGCTCGTTCCCGGCGAGACATTCTCTGGACGGTATACCGTGCGGCATCGCTTCCTGAACAAACCTGAGAGCGTGTTTCGGCCTTCGCAGCTCTGACGTTCCAGGCTCCTTGCCGCCAGTGTCCTACCAATCGGTTGATTCTACGACTTCCTCGCATTCGGTTGATGTTTTTTTCGGCTTGAGTCTCGTCTTCTTTCGGAGTACTGTGGCCTACGAAAAAATACCATGGTCGATTGCCAATGCGATAGGTCCCATTACAACGAAAGGAGCGCGGTATGAATATCCTTCACCTATTAGTCCTGGCGATCCTTTTCCTGCCGGGGATGGCCACTGCAGAAGAGTACGAGGTGTGGCTCAGTGATCAAGCCAATACTCAAGGGATTACATCCGCGACGCCAAATGGCACCCACGGCGGAAAGATTCGCATCTATGAGGGCGCCGATTTGGATCAAACTCCGCCGGTCAACAATCCAACCGTGCTTGATGTGACCGCTGATCTCTTCCCGAACGCGGACGTGACAACCGGCGCCCATGTGAGCCGAATGCACGGCATACTGCCTAGCCTGGATCACGACTACATGGCACTGAACTTTGTCTCCAGTGGGCATTTGGGAATTGTGGATGGGCGGACGAAGAAGCCGGTCTGTTTGTTCCGTACCACCGGCACGACAACGGGACGCCAGAACCATATGAGCTTTTGGATTCCGAATGGCCGGGGCATTATTGTGGCCAACCAGAACGGCCGGATACTGGAACGAGTCGATGTCGTGCGCAACGCCCAAGGAGATCCGCAGAGTTTCGTCTTCAATGCTGCGGCGAGTTTGGATTTAGTCGGAGGACCGGGGCGGATTCTTGTGCAGCCGATAGCTGTGGATGTCGATGCAGCGGACGGCATTCTCTGCTCTGTCTCCGGCACGGTTCAGGACGGACAATTGGCGACGACTCCCACAGGAGCGGCCAAACAGGCGGTCGGCATTCGTGCGTTAAACGCACCGATTTGTCCGATCCCTGCCGGCGACAATCGACATGTCTTCACAACACTTGGCGGCGGCGGGATGTTCGTGGTCGATGTTGGGACAATGCCAATGGCGATCGTCGGTGAGTACGATCTTTCGGTGGTGCGAGCCGCAGGCTGCGGCGGCGCAGAGGCCGACGGCTTCATGCATCTGAATACGGGCACGCACGGTCCAAATATGTCCGAGTTTTCCATTTACCGATTTGGTTTGGACTATCCTAAGGCCCCCGCCTTCAATCCGCCGAATACACCCGCTCCCGTGGCGGGGTGGCAAGATCCGGACAATGGGAAGGTCGCGGGGGTCGATTTGCCGGCCGGTGGCAACCGTGATGCTCACGGCATGGTGATCGTCAGGAATAATCAGTCGGGCGCAGCCGGCTACCTGCACCAAATAGATCGCATCCGAAACAATGTGGAAGTGTTCAAACTTTCTCCTCCATGGAACGATCTGGACAAACGCCATGAAGGCTCCTACAGCCTGACGGCGAGCGGCGTATGCGGTGGCACTGTCGGTACCACTCGAACAAACGATCCGACTCCGGACTTGGCGGATCTGACGCTCGGCGGAGTCCCGACGGGTAATCGGATCTACGTTGCCTTGCGAGGTCCCTTCCCCTTGACGGTCAGCCATGCGGCGGACGGAAGCTGTCCAGGACTCGGAATCATCGACCTGTCACCTAACCGACGGACGGGCGGTCTGACTGCTGTGATGGGAACCACGGTGCTGAATGGCGATGGGTCGAAAAATTTGAGTGATCCGCATGCGGCGATTGTGCGAAAGAAAACCCATTAGCGCTTTTGATCAAGAGGAAAGTTTGCAAAAGGGGCCACTTCCACCCTTGTACTGGGAGCGACCCTGCGGTTAGGGCAGTTCGCTCTCGGCGTCAGCCAGCGCATCACCATGACTCGCCCTGTAAACCGAGCGAGCGAGTTAGGCGACAGCTTGCGCCATCGGCTCTGGCCTTGGTGTCTCAGCGTGGGCTATCGTCAGGCAATTTTCCGTACGTTGGAAGGTTTGCCGACGATGAGATCGCGGTAGAGCTGACGAAGTTTGAACTGCAGGTCTTCGAACGACTCCCCTTGTGCGGAGTAGTCAGGATAGCCTTGCAGATAGCCGCGCCACTTGCCCTGATCTTGCGAGAAAATGAATGTGGGTTGATCCATGTGACGTATCCTAGCGAGACCCTGAGAATATGAACAGCAATTTCTGAGTTTTTACCAAAGTGTCTGTAGCAGATCCACCGACCGGCGTGACATCCTCCTACGTTCATGAACGATTCCAGGCGCACGTCCCACCAGTTATCGACCTTCTCATTCCAGTGGGTAGAGGCCAATCACTTGTCCGTTCGAGTGGCAACGGCCGGGTCCGGCGAGAAGCTGATACTTTGCCTGCATGGGTTTCCGGAATCCGCCATCTCGTGGCGACATCAAATTGATCCGCTGGCACAGGCTGGGTATCGGGTCTGGGCGCCCGATCTCCGAGGATATGGTGGCACGACGCGACCAGCGGGCATTGACAGCTACCGAATCGAATCCTTGATGGACGATGTCACCGGACTTCTCGATGCCGCCCGGGTTCAACGGGCCATTCTGGTCGGGCATGATTGGGGTGGAATCATCGCCTGGTACTATGCGATGCGGCACGCCACGCGTGTAGAAGCCTTGATCATTGTGAACGCGCCCCACCCCGCCTGTTTTGAGCGGGAAGTGCGGCACTGGCGGCAGTTGCACCGTTCCTGGTACATGGGAGTTTTCCAACTGCCCTGGCTTCCTGAAGAGGCATTGTCCGCCGGTCATGGTTGCATGATCGGTGAGATCTTTCGGCGTATGGCGAAGCAGATGCCGGACGATCTTATTCAACTGTATCAACGACAAGCCTGCGAACCGGGAGCCCTCACAGCCATGGTGAATTACTATCGCGCGGCTCTCCGCGGCGGCGGGGCATTGCGTCAGCGCAGGTTGGGATATCCTACCATTCACGTCCCTACTCTGGTGATCTGGGGAGTCCAGGATCAGGCACTCGTCAGTCAGAATCTTGATAGGCTGCACGATGTGGTCGACCAGCTGACGGTGGTGACGGTCGCCGACGCCGGACATTTTGTGCATGAAGACAAGCCGGAGCAGGTCACGCGTGACCTGCTGATGTGGTTGCAGTATCACGGGAGGACCTGATTCGTTGACCCAATAGTTGCCCCCTATCCTTATCAACTCGCCATCGGCCCTCTCATTTCTGATCTGTCTCAACGCGGCAAGTTTCCATCCGACTGCATGCTACTCATATCATCGGCATGGGGGCGCACGCACGGCCTATCGTGGCCGATGCGTGGAGACTCGAGACAAGCGGCATATCTTCGCCTGCAAGGCTGTGCACGTACCAGGGCTACCTGTTCAGTAAACCTGCTCGACGAACCAGATGCAGCATGTACCGCGAGATCGCCTATCGGAAACGACGCCTCGATGGCAGCCGAGCGTTCCCAAAGATGTGTGGCCGGCTGAAAAATTGGGCAGTGAGTGGAGAGGTTTCGACAACGAACTATGGGCGACCAGGCGTCGCGATAGCAGAGGGCGTGGTTCCCGCTAAAAATGGATTACCCACCAGAGCGGTCAAGGGGGCAAGTGTTCCTGTTTCGACGTTGATGATATACGCAGCCACACGACCCCCTTGAGGCGTCACGTTCGCGACGTACAGGAACCGCCCATCGGGTGACATCGTCAGGGCTACGGGATTTGCGTTCATCCCTGCTGAGACGGGATTGAGGTTGCCCGCCGAGCCGGGCACGAGCGTTAACAGTCCGTCACTCCCGATGGTGAATGCCGATATCGTGCCGCCACCATTGGCGGAATAAAGGAATCGTCCATTGGAGGAGATCATGAGGGAGTTGGGAGTCGTACTGCCTGTGGAGACAGGATTCGTGCCGGCTCCCGCAGGCGGCACCAAGGTCAAGAGGCCGTTTGCTCCGATTTGAAAGACCGTCACATTATGAGAGCCGCTGTTAGCCACGTAAAGAAACGATCCGTTCGGCGAAATGGCCATGCTTTTGGGCACCGTCCCGCCGGTGGAGAGAGGATTGGTATTTGCCCCGGAGGGAGTGATCAGACCGACAAGCCCGGTGGCTCCGATTGAAAACGCCGTGACGTTGTTGGACCCGCTGTTGGCCACATAGAGGAATGTTCCGCTTGGCGTGATCGCAATGGCTACGGGATCCGATCCGTTGACGGCCACAGGATTCGCGGCGCCGGACGTCTGCGGTATCAATGTCAAGGCGCCGGAGGCCTCTAGATTGAACGCGGTCACCGTATCAATGCCGCTACTCGCTACATACACATGTTTCGTGTTTGGGGCAATGGCCAATGCGCCGGGAGCGGCATCGACCGAGACCGGGTTGGGATTGGACGGCGTCGTCGGGACCGATAGGAGCGCACCTTCCGTAGAAATTCTAAATGCCGTCACATTATTTGCTCGACTGTTCGTCACATAGGCAAAAAATCCATTGGAGGACACGGCCATGGCGGAAGGCCCCGAGACGTTCAAGAACGGAGAACCGGGAATCGCCGTGAGGGTTCCGCCTGTTGTATTGATGCCGTACCCCGACACATTATCGGAGCCGGTATTCGCGACATAGAGGATCGATGTGGTGCCAAGCCCTCCTAACGTCCCTCCTCCGGTTCCTCCAAATCCCCCACCCCCACCACCGTCGTCGCCACAACCTGACGAGAGCACTATCAATGAAAAGAGCCCTCCCAGTAGTGCCTGCTTCAGGATCAAAATGTTGTGAGTGTCTCGGCGGACCATAGCTTGGTATATAACACCCGTGCGAAGCCGTGACAACGATGTAAATTGGGGTGTGGCACGTTGGAACGTGTGATCAACACAGAGTCGCGGTGAGTGGGAGCAAAAGAGGTGAAGTGCTGGATGGATGTCGGTGGCATGACTGACGTTTCCAAGATCAGCGTCTTCGCGCATAGGGAGCCTGCGGTTCGATTCATGAACCGCAGGCTCCCTGTTTCTATCCGATGGGGGAAGACTTACGGCCGACCAGGCATGGCGATACCAGACGGTGTCGTTCCTGCGGAAAAGGGGTTTCCCAACGCGCCACTGACTGGAGTCAGAGCGCCAGTTCCTGCTGTGATGGTATAAGCCAATACATTATTACTGCCACCGTTGGCGACGTATAAAAACAGACCATTCGGTTCAATGGAAACTCCGCTTGGCGATATGCCGGCAGCAATTGTGGCTGGTGATGTCAATGCTCCTGTAGTCCCATCAATTGTGAACGTCGACACGTTGTCGCTGCTGCCATTCGTCACATATAAGAAGTTTCCGTTGGGGGAGACTGTCAATGCATTGGGGGTGGTCCCAGCCGCAAAGGGTGAACCTGCCACCGGCGTGAGTGCGCCCGTGCCTGCCGTGATGGTGTAGGCTGACACGTTCCCACCGCCATTTGCGATGTATAAGAAGTTTCCGTTGGGGGAAACTGTCAATGCATTGGGGGTGGTCCCAGCCGCAAAGGGTGAACCTGCCACCGGCGTGAGTGCGCCCGTGCCTGCCGTGATGGTGTAGGCTGACACGTTCCCACCGCCATTTGCGACGTATAAGAAGTTTCCGTTGGGGGAGACTGTCACCGCATTGGGGGTGGTCCCAGCCGCAAAGGGTGAACCTGCCACAAGCGTTAACTCACCCGTCGTGCTGTTGATCCTGAATGCCGATACCGTGTTTGCTCCACCCTGATTGGTGACATACACGAATGCGCTGTTGGCAGACACAGTAATCGCAGAGGGAGTCGTTACGCCAGAAAATGGAGAACCGATAATAGTCGTCAGAGCTCCGGTTGTTGCGATCATGTACCCCGACACATTGTTGGACCCGCTATTCGCGACATACGCTATTCGCGAACTTATTCCACCGCCGTTTCCAAATCCTCCATCTCCGCCCCCACCCTCCGGACACCCACCAAGAAGCAGCAATACCGGAAGCGCGAGCCATGACAACGATCGTGTCTTCATAGGATGTCCTTTTCTTGGCATACTACGTACGATACCTATTTCTCCTATAGCACGAGACCATTGCCCCACCAACTAAAATGACCTTTTTTATTGGACTCTGATCGGTTCTCGCTGGCAGACTGCGTACACGTCGGCTCGAGATACAACTGAACTTGCATCACTCACTCACCATCCTCGGATCAGGCTACACGGCCAAGTTTCTCCTGCCGCTTGCTCAGCGCGACTACCCGCATGTCTTCGCCACCAGTCGTGACCCCGATCGGCATCTCGGTCATCTGAGGCCTGACCAACGGATACGATTCGATTTGGAACAACCTGAGACCTGGCAGGCGATTCCGACAACAACCGATATCGCATGGTGCTTTCCCCCAGTACCGATCGAGTTGGTTCGGCGGTTCGCTGACACCATATCTCTCCATACCCGTCGGCTGGTGGTACTCGGCAGTACTTCCGCCTACGACAGCGGAGCCTCCGCTGAGTATCCGCCACCGTGGGTTGATGAAACAGCCCCAATAGACCCGACAAAACCTCGCGTGCAGGGTGAGGAACTATTACGAACTATATATGGCGCCATTGTGTTGCGAGTTGCGGGGATCTATGGCCCTGGCCGCAATCCCGTCGAATGGATTAGAACAGGTCGAGTGAACCGCTCGCGCAAATATGTCAACCTGATTCACGTGGAGGACCTGGCTTCATCCTGTCTCGCAGCCCTTACCCATGCCGAGTCCAGCAGGGTTTACAACATCAGCGACGGAAATCCGAGGACCTGGATAGATATCTGTCAGGTGGTTGAGCAACGATGGAATATTCGATCCTCCGATTCTCAGAAGGCCACCGCCACAGGGAAGCGAGTGTCGAACAAGCGGATGCGCGAGTTGCTCAGGTTGGGTGGCACGGATTTACGCCATGGAGATCTCTTCGAGGCGCTTGAACTGCTATAGCGGAATTCGTTCAACGAAGCAACGCCATCACCGTGAGGCACACGAGCAAATTGTTCATCGCGTGGGCGACTATGCCTGGAATCAGGCTCCCCGTCCGTTCATAGATCCACGCCCAGAGGAACCCGCTCCAAAAGACACTGACGAAGCCGATCAGGCTATAGCCGTGGGCGAGGGCAAAGAGACTGGTGCTGATCAGGGCCGCAGGAAGGAATTCCAACCGGCGGCGGAGCATCGCGAACAGCAATCCCCGAAACGCAAGTTCCTCGAAGATCGGCGCGAAGATGACATACTCGAGCACGCTCACGGCCATGACGGATGGAGCTCCCCACACGAGATCCGGATCAAACCATTCCGTCCAGTGGTTATTGAGATTCAAGAATTCGGCAGCCCTCCCCATCACCCATTCGCCCCAAAGTCCGGCTGCGACAACCGCAAGCACCGTGCAGGCCAGGCGTCCAAGGTTATCTCGCTTGATCCTGAGACCGAATCCGTTCGAGAACGTCAGGCCGGCCGGCTTCAGCAGTCGAACGTAGGCGAGGACCAGCAGCGGTAGGTTAGCCAAGGGAATGGCCAAGGCACGCAACGGCGCATGCTGAAATGACGACGAAGACAGAATCATGGCAGTCGTGACGACTCCTAAGGCGCCGCCGCGGAGGATGACGGCAGCGGCAGTTCCTCCGGACCAAGGAGGTGGAATCCCGGGTACATGGAGACGCAGAATGTCCACCCGCTTTCCCCGGATTCTGGTCACCGCCACCAGCATGGCCGACCCCATCACCAGGCACATCAACTCGAACATGATCAATGGGCGGATCCATCGCTGGACCCGATCCTCTCGGAGTACCGCCTGCTCATCCACCGTCGTCAAGAGGTCCTGATGGCCCGCACGTCGAGCCAATCTCGCGGCAAGGCGATCATAGAACCATCCGCTCGGCAACGCTTCCGCCAGCGAGGCCTGTAACTCTGCCTCTTGTGTCCTATCAAGCGGCCGGGAACCGTACGCAGCCTCGATCAGTGGTCCGAATAGTAATGCCGAGGCACCACGGCCTTGCCACGCCTTGGTCTCGGCGAGCGCCGCCGTTTCCTGTCCGGATTCCCCGAGTAGAACGGCCAGCCGAAGCTTCGACAGAGGATCATCGGTCGTCTCAACCAGTTCCCGATACCACTGAATCGCTTGCCTCCGGGCTTCACCATCGCTGCCCATCGTCCAGTCAGCCAGCCACTGTTGCCATTCCGGCGCGCGCCGAAGGCTGTCTTGTGCTTCCAGGGTACGGCCCACCATCAGCTCAAGAGCACGATCCGGGTCCTCAAATCGCTGAAGTTTTGGAAGGGTTACCGAAAACCACAGCACAGCGCCGAGTGCCGCCAGCAGAATACCGGCGCAAACTCCGCTCACAACCAGCGACCATCGAGAACCGTACGGGGGAATCGATTGGTCAGGAACTATCGGGTGGTCGCGCTGCGGGAAATCCGATGATTGTCCGATGACGAGTGCTTGGTCGCTCATGGGTTGCTGACTATACCATGGGCCTTCACCCGGCCAAATCCCCTCAAAGTAGCTATACAGGTGTTGAAAAAATCCGCAGTAGCGTTCTCGCGGCGCTCAGGGGCTCAATGTACCACCGGACAAGAGCTGCCCGAGCAGCTCCGAGCGGGTCGGTGAAAAATGATTACGCCTCGCTTGGGATACTGCCGGCTCACCGTCTCGCCGGCACGGACTTGGCGGTTCCTTATTCGTCGCGCCGTGCGTCTTGCTGAGCGGCCTTGTCAACACCCCGCGGACGTTCGACAGCCTACTTAGACTAAGCCTAGGATTTATCGCATAGCCTCCCCTGCCTGACTTGGCTATACTAGCCCCGCGGGATGGAAGGAGCCTATTGGTGATGGAGAGCTTTCACGCCCCACGACGACTGCTCCTAGGGCCGGGCCCCAGCATCGTGCACCCTCGGGTACTCCAAGCCTTGGCCGCTCCGTTGGTCGGGCATCTGGATCCGACATTCTTGCGAGTGATGACCGACATTCAGAGCCTCTTGCGCCACGTATTCTCGACGACGAATCAGTTTACGATCGCCGTCTCGGGAACTGGATCAGCCGGCATGGAAGCGGCGGTCGTCAATGTTATTGAACCAGGCGACTCCGTCATCGTGGGTATCAACGGGGTGTTCGGTACTCGACTTGCCACAGTCGTTGAGCGCTGCGGAGGCAAGGCCGTTCGAGTGGAAGTTCCATGGGGGCAGGTGATCGAGCCCGATATGATTGCCGCAGCGTTCCGGCAGTCGAGCCCGGTGAAGGCCGTTGTGCTGGTCCAGGCCGAAACGTCGACAGGGGCGTGGCAACCTCTCGAACCGATCAGCGCCCTGTGTCGCGCGTACAACGCGCTCCTGATCGTTGATGCGGTCACGTCGCTTGCTGGAATCCCGGTGGAGGTCGATCGATGGGGCATCGATGTGTGTTACAGCGCCACGCAAAAGTGTCTCAGTTGCCCGCCCGGCTTGGCTCCCTTGACGTTAAGCCAGCGCGCGCTTTCCGTCATCAAGCTCCGCCGCTCTCCTTGTCAAAGCTGGTATTTGGATTTATCCCTCATTGCGGAGTACTGGACGGAGCACAACCGTGCCTACCATCATACGGCGCCGATTTCGATGCTGTATGCCCTGCGGGAGGCGTTGCGCCTGGTTGAGGAAGAAGGGCTTCCAGCCAGATTTGCCCGCCATCACCTGAATAGCCGCGCGTTGCTCGCGGGACTGATGGCGCTCGGTCTCGACCCGTTGCCTCCTCCTGATCGGCGGCTTCCGACGCTGATCTGCGTCACCATTCCAGCACACATCGATGAGGCAGCCGTCCGCTCCCAATTGCTGGAAAGGTTCGGCATCGAAATCGGCGGAGGCCTTGGCCCGCTCAAGGGAAAGGTCTGGAGGATCGGACTGATGGGAGAATCCTCGACGGAGGCCAATGTGCTGACGCTGTTGAACGCCATGGAGGAGATCGGGATTCGTCGCGGGTGGGTTTCGACTCCCGGCGCCGCGCTGCAAGCGGCGGCGCATATCTATAGCGGAGGGCGATAGGTTGTGACGATTGCCATTCATCACGTGCGCCTCATTGATGGGACGGGAGACCTTCACGATAACGCGACACTGCTCGTGCGCGGCACGAAGATCGTGGCAGTCGGCCCAAGCAAGGAAGTCGGAATTCCCAAAGGGGCTGTCCGCATCGACGGCCGCGGGCTCTCGATTATCCCAGGACTCATCGACTGCCATGTCCATCTGTGTTTGGGCGGAGAGCCGGACGTCGTCGGCGCGCTCGAATCAGAGCAGCCTGCCTATACGTTGCTGAAGTCGGCCACGCACGCGAAGGCGACGATTGACGCCGGATTTACCACGGTGCGCGACGTGGGATCGCGGGACCATTCGATCTTCACGCTGAAACAAGCCATTGAATCCGGCGTGATGCCCGGGCCACGCATCGTCGGTGCAGGACGCGCCATCTGCATGATCGGTGGCCATGCGCGGTTCATCGGCCAGGAAGTGGAAGGGACGGAGCAGGTCAGGCAAGCGGTGGCCGAACAGGTCGCCGCCGGCGCGGGGGTCATCAAGGTGATCGCCTCGGGAGGAGTGCTGACGCCCGGCACCTCGCCGGATGACGCGCAAATGACGATGGAGGAGTTGGCGGCAGCGGTCGATGCGGCGCAACAAGCCGGGAAACGAGTCGCCGCCCATGCCCATGGCGCTGGCGGGATGAAAAACGCGATCACCGCCGGGGTGCGATCGATCGAACATGCCACCTTGTTGGACGACGAGTCGGGAACGCTCATGAAGCGATATGGAGTCTATATGGTCCCGACCCTTTCAGCCTTGGCGACCACGGCGGCCTGCCGACCAAGTTGCGGCATCCCGGAAAGCGCACTCGACAAGGCTAAAGCGATGACCAAGCGCCACCGAGCCAGTTTCACGCATGCGCACCGGAGCGGCATTGCCATCGCCATGGGAACCGATGCCGGAACCCCCTTCAATTACCATGGGGAGAATGCGCAGGAACTTGAACGGATGGTCGCGCTCGGTATGACGCCGATGGAGGCCATCATTGCCTCGACCGCCACGGCGGCCCAACTCATCGGCATTCAGGATTCAGTCGGAACGCTGGCCAAAGGAATGGAAGCCGATCTTGTGATTTTAAAAGGAAACCCGCTCAGACGGATCGACGTGCTGCGAGAGCGGGACAAGATTATGGGCGTGATGAAGGCGGGGAAATTCGTGGCGGGAGTGCTCGCACGAACGTAGGTGGAGGAGGGTTTCGGAGGCTGTATGATGCGCGAACCAAAGCTCAAGGATCTCATGATAGATGAAGCCGGCACGGCGCGCCTGCGGGCCTCGGCGATACCGTATCATGCTTTGGTGAGCCGAGTGCTGAAGACGGACCCCACCAAGCAGACTGCTACGGAGTCGCGGCTGGATCAATTAGAGCGAGAAGTGAAACGGATAAAACGAATCCGCGTTGCCTAAGCACGACAATGGGTAGCCGGCTCACCCGGCCACCTCGATTTGCTGGAGTCCTATGAACCGCGGCAGATCTTCGCAGGCATCCCGATATTCTTCAAGACATAACCCCAGGACTTCTTTCAATTTCTTCTGCAATTCGTCCAAGCTTCTTGCCTGCGTATGCGCCCCTGGGATTCCAGGCACAAAGCCCACGCACAAGTTTATTCGCGGGTCCCATTCTAAGTAGGCGGTAAACGTCTTCATACAATACATCCGTTACAGCACTCCCTCCGGAATAGTTAGAAGAGAACGATACTCTAGCAGCGAAACCCGGCGGTGATGGTCGTATATCACCGCCGGACTCGCCGGCCCTGGTCGGGCCTCACAAGGGAAGGCTGCTGGATCGGGCGGCCCCGCCTCTCCCGACCAGGGGCCTGCTATACAGATTTAGCAAATCCTGTGCTGTCATTGATTCGCCGAGTTTTCGATCTTCTGAACAGCACAACCACCGTGGAAATCATGACTTTCGCGAATTCACATCTTCAAACTCCAGCCGGGTCTCAACCGACCAATAGAATAGGGTGAATCGGAACCGATACAGGTGAATCCAATCGGATTCACGTAACGCACCACAAGCTCTGGACCATCTGCAGGTGTCTCGTTTTTCTTTCTACCAGAGGGCCACAGGACAAGCGTGAGTTCATCTTCTCTTGGTCATCGAACTATTCTTCTCTTTCGCATCAGCTCACAGTCATCGACTTCTCAATACTGCTCTGTATTCACGCCGCCACGGACGCACCAGGTAGGAAAAGTGTTGGACGTATCGCCGCCACTTACTCGATCATCGACCAAATGTACTAATGACCCACCGATTGGAGCCTGTGAGGCCGACCAATAGATGGTTGACCGGACATGAGGAAAGACGCTCGCCTGGACAAACTGCGGCGCCATCAACGCATCCTGAACGCCCTTGAGCTCTGCCGCCGAGGGCAATCGCCAGCCGATCGTGCCCCCGACCGTTTTATCGATACAGTAGCGAGTCGCCTCCGTCCAGGTTCTGGGGGTAGCATCGGGCGTCTCTTCCCAAACCAACCCTGTCTGCTTGTCCAGCACAGCGCCTGGAAAGGCAATGACAAAGCGCGAAGCCGACGAATTGTTGGTGTCCACCGTGGAGTGGAATTGCTCTGTTGAATAATCTCCGACAGGCGCTATGATCTGGTTCAGTTTGTTGACCATCACCGTGAGTTGATTTGCCGAGGCTGCCTGTGCGCCCGTTGAGGGAACTTCACTTCCATAGTTCAGCAAGAGTCCGCCTCCAATGAGGACGAGGCCGGCCAAGGCACCTGGCCATGTAGATCGCATGGTACTCATACGGCTTCCCTCTATGTTGAGGGTGGATCATTTATTTGTATTCTGTGCGACATCAAAGAGCGCTCAGAATGAATGTTGTGTGTCTTCATTTTCTTTTCGTCTTACTCGTCCTATCGCATTTCAATACTGATCCGCATTCATGCCGCCACGGACGCACCAGATAAAGCTGCTGGAGGTCTTACTGATGACGGTCACCTGGCCACCACCAACATTGAAGAACACGCCCCACGCGTTCGTAAGATTACTAGCGTCCGTCGACGCCGACCAACGGGGAACCGGCAGGACATTAGTAAACGGATGGCCAGGCGGGAGGGTTGGAGCCGGCCACACAGAGGGATCGACTAAACTTGACAGTTCGGCGATAGAGGGGAGCCGCCAGCCTTTCTGACCGCCGACAGCCTTGCTGGCGCAAACCACGCGGGAACTGGACCAAACTGTCGAATTCGTGTCCGGCGACTGCTCCCACACCAGCCCGGTGTTCTTGTCCAGGACCGCTTCATTGTTGAATGCTCGAAGAATGACAAACCGTTGCGCCGACGGAAGGGCCTGATCCCACCGTAGAGTGGAATTGCTTTGCTGAATCCCATTGATGGCCGCCAAAATTTGATTGAGCTTATCGAGAATCTCGTTAAATGGATTTCCGGCGGCCTGCACACTTGGTGAGCCAAGTCCAGCTACGAACAGGACTCCACTGACGACAAGTGCTCCGGCCACGCCCATCCATTTCTTTTTCCTGTGACCCATGTGCTCCTCCCTTTGATCAATCGCCCTGATTCAACGGAGCCTCACCTTTCAACGCTTCGTCCTCTTTCATCGCTTCAATTTTTGCTCTTCTTTCATTTCCACCTTCGGATAGTGGATCTATTTCGATAAGATGACCTGCTCAGCTATCCAGTCTTCCTCGATTAATTGCATCGCCCGATTACGCACCAACTCATTCGGATCATCCAAGGCCGGTATCAGTGGATTAACCACGCTTCTTTCATTCCGGCATACCCAGGTCTCTAGAGCATTGAGCCGAACCCAGATGTCCGGCGAGGCAAGCGCCCGAGCCATCCACTCCGGTACGGCAAGGTTTTCTGCCGGAGCAGGACTTTGCTCAAATTGAACGGCAATAGTGGCAAGAGACGCAGGACTTGAGGTGACGGAAGAAGACTGTCCAAGACCGATACCTTCCTTTTGAGGACTGGCACCATGAGTTATCGTAGACGGCTGGACGTGATCGTTCGGACCACCAGGCCCGCAAGCGAAGAGCAGCAGGACGACAGTCGAAAGTACCGTTGTGATCATAGCGCCGGGAGTGTGGATTGATTGCATGTGATCAATCATTGCTTTATTTTCAAATGTTCTTTCGTCGTTCTTCTGATATGTGTGCTTTCATAACATGAGAATTCGGACACATAGGGGGACACATAGCGCGAGGTTCAAATAGAGCCTAAGAAATTGTTGAGGAATCCGGCATGAGATATGAATGCCGATGCTGCGGCTTCAGAAATAAGAACTGAGGAGGTAATACTTCACAAATCAGAGAAAGGCTTACGGCGGAGAGGAGGAAAAACTACGATGTGGAAAGGTTCTTGGTGTATAAGTCAAGACTTCATCGGACAGACAGCGAGTCCTCACCGGGTTTACGCCGCTAGGATTTTTTCCTTCGCCAAGGGCACACTGTCCAGGAACGTGTGCATCGGGGTCTTGCCATAACACCAAC